>JBMNUR010000088.1:0-10318 GCA_050946395.1 Peptococcales bacterium | reverse complement strand
TATTTTTAGCAAAAAAATGCTGAGATGTTTTCACACCCCAACATTTATTGTAGAACCAAAATTAAAAAGGCAGATATGATGTCTGCCTTTTTAATTTAATTTATTGTGTTACAATCTCAATTTTTCCACCGGCATTTTGCACCGCAGAGATTAATGAATTTATTGCACTTGTTCCACCTAGTACAGGAATTCTAACAATTAAGCAAATACCTGAAGGTGAAGTAATTTCTAAAAGGTTTAGAAGGTTAATTACTGTACCTGCCGGAATGTTTATTCGCAAAAGAGTTCCTGGTAATTGAGGACATTCTTGATTTGGTTGTTGAAAGGTTTTTGTTGCTACCACTTTATTCCCCCCTTTTATCTTGATAATTTGTCTTATGATTTTCTAGCTTAGGTTTCTAAGAAATAATCAAGATAAAAAATAAATTTTAAAAGTTTTATGAAAAACATTATAATTGGGGGTTTTAGTGAACTAATATTATTCCCAGGAACATTTTTAGGGTATCTTTTTAATAAATCCATTTAAGCCATCACTATAATTTATGCGAACCCTTTTCCACTGGAATGAGTCTTGGGTATGGGTGGCTTTACCCATTTGGGTTGTTACCGCTCCCAGATAACCTGCTTTTTTACTTTCTTCGATTACCTGCTTATTAAATTGACCGGCAGGATAGCATAGAAAATCAATAGGTGTCTTGGTTATTTCTTCTAAGTATCTTTTAGAATCTGCCAATTCCTTTGTTAATTCCGTCTCGGAAATTTTCGTTAAATCATTATGGGTCAAGGTATGGGAACCAATCTCCATTCCATTATCCGAAAGCTCTTGAACCATTTCCGGAGTAAGTCCAGTGGGAGTATTAAATTTGGAAGGGTAAAGAAAAAACGTGGCTTGCATTTCCCTAGCTAACAGTAGAGGCATGACAATTTCATACATACTTCGATAACCATCATCAAAGGTTAATACAATAGGTTTTTTCGGTAGGGGTTTTTCATGGTACCAATGATTATAAACATCGGAAAGTCCCACAGTTGCATAACCATTATCCTTAAGCCAGTCCAATTGTTTGGCAAAGGTTTCAGGTTCTACGTAAAGTTCCTTCCAAGGGCCACTAGGTGTACCTATTTCATGATACATTAAAACAGGAATTTCCTCCCGAAGAACAAATGGTTCCGGGGCTACATCAGTTTGATCGGAAAAAGATGTAGGGCCTATTAAAAGTTGCAGAAGAATAAGTAGGATGGGAATATTATGCACAATTTCACCTCATCTGTTCACTAATACTGAAATATTATAACATTGTGCCTTAACTTAAAGCAAGGTTAGCAAGTTCAGGGAAGTTTCAAAGATCTTGCCTGTAAATGCCAGATATTTATGTTAAAAAATAGGGTCATTCCAAACCTTCTCCGGGCTTCTAAAAGTTTTTAATAAAAACAAATAAACGCCCCTGAGGGCGTTCAGCCTGTTGATAAAGTAATTCAAAACAATTCCATATAATTTTATCATTAGTAAAACTTGGCTTTTGCTTAGCTTTAAGCGAAAGCCATAGTTGCACTTATGCCACCTCAAACTTTTTCTTTTATTTAGGCCAAGTGAAGCATTTGGTGAGTTTAGATAAAAAGAACGCAGACGGCTGAAGACCAGAATTAGCAACTGTTTGAACCGAAGGTGAGTTTTGCTAATTCCTGAAGCCGTTAAGTTCATTCACAATAAAATTGTCTGAGCCAGCGTAACGTTGATAAATATGGAGTTTGTCTACATTCTGAAATAAACGCCCCTGAGGGCGTTTATTTGTTTTCATTTAGCATCTCATTTATAGCTTGGGCAAATGTTCTTATGTAATCAACTCTCTCTAATTGGGTTTCAAGCCAGGTATCTGTAAAAGTAGGATTAAAACTATCAATTGCAAAACCTTTTTCCTTAACCAATTCGATAAATTTAAGATATAAATCTTGAAATTTTTCTTTAGTTAGTTCTTCTTTGCTAAATTTAGCTCCCAGTAAGAGGTAATAACCTCTTACGTTTAAGAGAAAGATGTCTTCAGGATTAACTTTTATTCCGATATTAGCTGGATTTAGCATAATATCTCTAATTTCTGTTTCCCGCCATCGCAAATTATTCACCCCCTGTTTTCTAGTCATAGTATAAAACAAATTTAGGGAAGGTATGCGCAAAAGGGATAATAAAAAAGAGATTAGATAAACTAAAAATATGATTAAGAAATTCATCTTTTACGGAATTTTAGGCTGGATAACAGAAATAATCTGGACGGGATTAGGGTCACTACTGCTTGGAAGATGGACCTTAAATAGTTATACCTATTTATGGATGTTTCCCATTTATGGGTGTGCCTTTTTTTTAGAATATGTTCATGAAGAAATAAGAGAATACAAATGGTGGGTAAGAGGGCTGGTTTACATGACCCTTATTTTTAGTTTTGAGTATCTAACAGGTTATATACTGGATTCGTTAGTTGGAGCATGTCCATGGGATTACAGTGGTACACCATTTTCCGTTAAAGGCTATATACGTTTGGATTATGCTCCTGCTTGGTTCGCTGCCGGGCTTTTATTTGAGCAGATTCATGACCGGGTAGTAAAAAGATATGTATAAGTGCTAGAGTAGTAAGTGTGACAATTGACATTTTCACCAATAAACAAAAAAACTAATAGACGAAAACGACCTGTTTTTAAAAGGGTCGTTTTCTCACCTTAATCACAAGTAATAGGCCTTCGTCTATAGTTACTTTAGCCACAGTAGTAATAAATTCATTACTTAAGCCCCTGGTGGGTCCCAAATAAAGGGTTTCATTTTTTAGCGGATATTTAAGCCCAGTGGTGGTAATTCCTTTTACCTGAGGTGAAAAGGGGAAAAGAGAAACATAATCACCTTTTTCCCCTTTTAATTCGATTGTTTTGTCTGTAACGAAGATTTCATGATCTTCATCTATAAGTTTTGTTGTTATTCCACTTTTTAAAGATAGTGTTAAAAGCATAAGGTTTGCATAAAAATGGTCAACTCTTTTGCCCAGTGCACCCCAAATTATTATTTCTTGGGGTTCTAAATCCAGTGCCTTTAATAAGGCTAGTTCCAAGTCTGATTCATCTTTTTCGGAAGGATATTTAATAAACTGGGTAGGTCCTTCCGAAAGCAATCTGCATATACTTTCCTCAAGAGAATCTAAATCTCCAATTATCAGGTGGGGCGTTAGCCCTAGTGATAAAGCATGTTTAGCTCCTCCATCAGCGCAAATAATATAGTCATTTTCTTTTATTTGTGAACGGTAAAAATCTAAGTCCGTAAAATTTCCGTTTGCTATAAGGATGATACGGTTGATTTTCAAAACTTAACACCTACTTCAAAGCCTCTAATAATATTTCTTTATAATGAACAAAGTCGCTAGAGGTTACTATTTTCCGCACCCTTGGGCGGTCAAGTTTGATTTCCTCCTCTAAAATTACCCTACCGGGTCGCTTGGATAGTACATATATTTTGTCCGATAAAAAAATTGCTTCATCAATACTATGGGTGATAAATAAAATTGACGGGGAAAACTTTTCCCAGATGCCTAATAGCCATTCTTGCATACTCTCGCGGGTTAAGGCATCTAAGGCGGCAAAAGGTTCATCCAAAAGCAGTACGTCACTACCAATAAGGATTGTTCGCATTAAAGCCGCTCTTTGGCGCATGCCCCCCGATAGTTGATGGGGATAATGGTGTTCAAAGCCTTCTAAGCCAAAAGTGGGAAGTAAATTTCGCACATCTCGATAAGCTTTTTCCCTAAGTGTACCATTAATTAAAAGGGGTAGAGCGATATTTTCCAAAAGAGTCTTCCAAGGGGCTAATAAATCTTTTTGAGCCATATAGCCCACTTTGGTAATTTGCCCGTTGATGCTTTTCCCTTCCAAAAAAACTTGACCATGGTCCGGTTTTTTTAAACCGGGAATCATTTTAAGAAGGGTACTTTTTCCACACCCACTAGGTCCCAAGATAGAAACAAATTCTCCTTTTTTAACGTTAATGGAGACCTTCTCCAAAATATGCATGGATTTCCTATTATATTCATATGTCTTACTAACATTATTTACTAAAATTGCCGGCAAATCCATTATTTTTTTGCCCCTAAAAATTCATTAGTGAAAGCTTTTTCTACATCTAATTCTTTTTCAATAAGGCCTCGCTCGTACAACCACTTGGAATAGTTTTCCCAAACTGATTTTTTCTGCTCACCCCAGACATTAGCATCTGCTTGATATTTATCTTTTAGCCATTCTTGACTGGCGATAACTAATTCTTTATCCAATTCTGGAGCATTGGCTAAAAGGATATCAGCAGCATCCTTAGGATTTTCCATCGCAAAAGTATAACCTTTGGTAGTTGCTTCCATAAACTTTTTCACTAAAACTGGATCATTTTCGATGATTTTTTCTCCAGTAATGAGTACGGGTGTATAATAATCTAAGGCCGGATCAAACTGAGCTACATCAATGTAATTTAGTTCTACCCCTTTTAGTTCCGCAGCTATTCCGTCCCAACCAAAGAATATCCAGGAAAAATCTGCATTCTTTTCACTGGTAACAAAGAAATCAGCAGCACCGGTGTTTAAAATCTCTACTTTACTAAAATCTGCACCAACAATATCCATTAAAGATTTAATTGTTGCTTCTTCAATAGGAGAACCCCAACCACCATATCTTTTTCCTTCAAAATCCTTTGGGCTAACAATGCCTTTTTCTTTTAGAGATCCAAATCCGGAAGTATTGTGTTGGATAATGGCGGCAATAGAAACTACGGGAACATCGCTCAGTCGGGCAAAAGTTACTCCTTCTTGATAGGCTACACCAAATTGGGCTTTGCCTGTACCTACTAACTGTTCGGAGGTACCATTGGCTGGTTGGATAATTTCTACATCAAGGCCAGCCTCTTCATAAAATCCTTTGTCTTTAGCTACGAATAAGCCGGTATGATTAGTATTTGGTACCCAATCCAGGGTAATTGTCACCTTTTTTAAATCTACGTTTTCTTTTTGGGGTTCTTTGGCGCAGCCCGCTAAAGAAAAAACCAGAAGTACTATAAATAAAAGCGAAATCATTTTAGTCCATTGTTTATTATACATGTAATTCACTCCATTTCATTGATATTTACGTGTTTCCATGGCATAAAGAATTTTTCCATAAGTTCAACCAGTTTAAATAAGCCAAAGCTTAAGATTATCACCACCAAAATTGCCGCAAACAAATTACTGGTGCTAAAAGTATGCATAGTTCTAACCATGTATACACCTAAGCCATTGTTCCCACCAAGCCATTCACCGATAACAGCCCCTGTGACACTGTAGGTTGCAGATATTTTTAGCCCCGAAAAGAAATAAGGTAAAATAGAAGGTAGTTGAATATTTTTGAAAGTATCCCAAGAACCTGCGCCCATAACCTGCATTAATTCTGTTAAATCTTCATCTACATTTACTAACCCGTCAGTAATATTAATTACTAAAGGAAAGAAGCAAACCAAGGCTACAATCAGCACTTTGGGTAAAAGTCCTAAACCAAACCAAATCATAATTACCGGTGCCAAAGCGATAATGGGTATAGTCTGAGAAACAACTAAAAGGGGATAGAGAATAGTTTTAATTACTCTCAATTTATGCATTAATAATCCTAAAATAAGGGCGACTATAATGGCCAAAAATAATCCAGTAACTGCCGCAAAAAGGCTAGCTTTAGAATGAATTAAAAGTAAGGGGTAATTTGAAGCAAAAGCTTTGCCGATAGAGGTTGGTAAGGGTAAAATATATTCAGGAATAGCCATCACCCGGGCCATAGCTTCCCAAAGGATAATTGAAAAAAGTAAAAAAATTAAGGAGGGTAAATTACCCTCTATGTTTGGCAACCTTTTCATCAATAGTCACTCCTTGGGGACTATAGTCAATCTTAATCATTGATAGAACTCTACTTGCCCCTCTTTCTACACAGAGGGCTTGAGCCTCTTTGATTATCTCCAAAAGTTCATCCAATTCTCCCTCCATAGTAGTTTCCATTGGTCCCACTTCATATTTAACACCTGAATTTTTTATCAACTCAATAACCGCATCTACTGTACTATATAGCTTTTCATCGGTAACCCTGGGAATAATCTGCAGACTGACATTACAAATTGGCATTTTCATCCTCTCCCTTGTTTATATAAATTTAAAAAATTATTATTTAACCACGGGTGCCTATCGGCACACACTAATAAACACGGATAAAAGATTATAAATATATTAAATAATAACCCCAAAGGCTAGCATAAAATTCGTGTTTATCCGTGGCTAAATTAAATTTTTTTAACCCAATAGATTGCATATACAATCCGTGTTTATCTGTGTTCATCTGTGGTTTAAATATAAAAAGCTACTTACCTGTACATAGGAAGTAGCTTTAAAAAACCAAACTAACATATCTCCCTACGCTGGCATTATCCAGATCAGGTAAAAGGTCGAAACAGCAATATGTTTCCTCTCAGCCAGGTTGCCCCAGCTCCCCTTTTGTCCTTTTATTTAACAGTTTTATCCTAACACATAGGTAAATGAAAAGCAAGTGTATTAGATTTGTACTTTTGAAGGAAACTAATGTGGAGGGAGAGGATGTTATGGCTAAAAATGATAATTTATTAAATAAGGTATTATTTGCTTTCGGGGTGGGAATTGGAAGTTATTATGGGCTGAGTTGGCTTGGACGTAAAGCCATAAATATAGTTTCCGACAGTTTCTTACATCGCTTAATGGTGGATAAGTACCAAGAAAATTTATGGGAAGCTGTTTCAGCTACTCGTAAAGTAGGAATTCAAAATATAATTGAAACAAATTTGCGAAGTCAGGAAGGGAAATTAATTCAACGTCCTTTGGGAAGTCCTAAAAACTTCCCTGATTTCAATAATATTATGTTTAACTATGCCCAATTACACCGTTTACCAACAGATGAAGGAAAAAAAATCGATACTGAGGTTATTATTGGTCCTCAAGCTAAAAAACCTTTAAAAGTAGATATGCCAATTATTATTTCTGGTATGGCCTATGGTTTAGCACTCTCAGAGAAGGCAAAAGTAGCCTTAGCCAAGGGAAGTGCTTTGGTAGGAACTGCTACCAATACAGGTGAAGGAGCATTTTTACCCGCAGAAAGAAAGGCGGCTAAAAAGCTTATTATGCAATATACAAGGACTTTGTGGAATAAATCAGAAAGTACTTTAAAACAAGCTGATGCTATCGAGATCCACATTGGTCAAGGGGCTGGTGGTGGAATCGGTCACATGATACCTGATAAAGAACTGAATTGGAAAGTCAAGAGAGCTTTAGGGATGAATTTTTGGGAGCAAGCTGTTATTCACTCAACTTTTCCAGGTATGGACAAACCAGATTATTTAAATGATTTAGTTTGCTATTTAAAAGAAATTACAGAGGGTGTACCCATAGGTGTTAAACTAGCTTGTAGTAAGTACTTGGAAAAAGATTTAGAAATTGCTCTGGAGGCAGGGGTTGATTATATTGCTCTTGATGGGAGCCAAGCCGGGTCAAAAGGCACTGCACCCATACTACAGGATGATTTTGGCTTACCTACTTTATTTGCTCTACTTAGGGCAAGTGAATATTTAAAGGAAAGCAATTTACAGGGCAAGGTCAGTTTGATTATGGCCGGAGGATTTTATAACCCTGGTCAAATGTTAAAAGCTTTAGCCCTGGGAGCTGATGCGGTCTATATCGGAGCTATAGCCCTTTTTGGAATGGCTCATACGGAAACATTAAAAGCAGTACCATTCGAGCCACCTCCATCGGTAGTTTTTTATCAAGGATATTTTAAAAATAAGCTAAATGCTAAAAAAGGGGCCCAACATTTAGCTAAATTTTTAACTGCTTGTAACGAAGAAATAATTGAGGGGGTACGAGCTTTAGGAAAAAATTCAATTAAAGAAGTAACGAAAGAGGATTTATTTGCCCTGGATGCTTATACTGCCGAGATAGTAGGTATTCCGGTAGGTTATAGAAAAAGTGATTTCAAATGGTAACTACCCTAGTAATGTTTTTTTTATAAACTTAAGCCGATTTCGCCATAACAAAGACAAATTTGCCCAAATAAACAATAAATCTCCCGTTGCAAACAAGGCTCCGCCCAAGGCTCTTAAAAATAGGTAAGGCCTAAGTAAAATAAAAGTAGTTGTAAAATCTATGCCCACTACTCGCCATAAGTAAGTTTGTATAAGCCCTGCAACAATTAATAAACTACCCATACTTAATAATCCGAGATTAATTAATATGAATCCCATCCAACCTAATCTTGACTCCCATTTTGTAAACCTATACTCCTTGGTTAAAATATGTATTGAACCACCTAATATAAACATACCCAGCGCACCAAAAACTGCTAGGTGCGCATGGGCTGAGGTTAAATATGTTCCATGACAATAGCGATTTAATTGAGGAATGGAAATAGTAAACCCTAAAAGCCCTGCTCCCGCAAGGTGATGTATTACACTACCTAAAATAAAACCCAGTGCAAGCTTAGTACCTGTATTCATATCGCTCCAATGGAGATTTCTTAACCCAAGATAAGCTATATAGCCCATTAAAAAGATTGCTCCTAGTTGGAAAATGCTAAAAATGCCACCGACCCAAAGCCAGAAATAAGGGGTTCCGATCCAGTAATAATGATGACCAGTAGCGAGGGTTGCACTGATTATAAGAAGAATTGCTTGTAAAAAAAGTGGCTTTTCCAATCTAGAGCGAGGAACATTGGAGTTAGCAAGAAAAAAGGCAGTCAGGGATCCGATAACCAACAATTCTTTACTCATTTCTTCCCACAGATGTACTACCCAAAAACGGATAATTTCTCTAATCGTAGGGTGGAGATAATTAATGGTATTGGGAATATATAAAATTAATAAAGAAACTGTTCCAACTAACATAATAACTAAAGTAACTCGATTACGAGGGACACCGGTTTTGAGGTAGGTTCTGAGCAAATTATAGGCAAAGATAATAAGGGTCAATAAAATCCCTATATCCATTATTCGAAAAGTCTCCTGGTATTCAGTTCCTCTGAGTAAGCCGAAAAGTAGAAGAGGATAATTGATAAAACCTGTTAATAAGTACAAGAAAAATTGCAGCCACGCAAGAAGGACACTAAAAATTTCGGTTTCTGCTTCTTGGATGAAAAAGAAGTACACTATGCCCATAATGCCCATAAGTGGCCAATATACACTTAGGTCTAAATGTATAGCACGACCTACTTCAAATTTTAAGGGTCCTGGCAAATCAGGTAGAAATAGATCAATCGCACCCATGGTGGCCACTAAACCTTGAAGCCCAAAAAAAAGTAATGCTAAGAGAACATAAGGAAGGGCTACCGACTGAGAATAATAATATTTTTCAGTAGTCTGAATTTTTTGCTGACGATAACTTTTTAATATGAAAGTAAAAGGATTTAGTAACCAATTTATCATTTTGGTGTAACCTCGTTATTTTCTGTAATATTTTTTATTGCGGAGGGAGGCCAATTAAGTGTATTGGTTTTTCCGACCAAATGTAGATATTCCAAAAGATATATAATTTTGTCTTCTTCTAATTGCTTGTGGCGTCTATTTTTACTAAAAGGCATTAAAGGCGGTTCACGGAAGAAGGTTTTTATCCAACCTTCGCCTCTATCTGTTATGACATTTGTTAGGTCTGGAGCCGAATAACCACCATTTCCGAAAATTGTGTGACACTGAATACACCCATAATTATCCCAAATCTTTTTCCCCTGAATAGCTTCCTCAGTGATCTTTTGGGTTTCCATTTGTTCCAGTGAATAAAACACAAATACTAGAAAAGTTACACTGGTCATTAAGCTAATAATCACAAGCCACACTATATTCCGCATTTTTCTCCTGCCTTTAGGTTTCCTTTATTTGTTATATTAGTATTATTTTATTGGAGAGGATTTATACACTTGTTTTAACAATTTTACTCCATTCTGAATAGTATATATTGAATTTATCTGGAAGGAGTAATGCAGATGTATAGACAATTTACCCCATATATCAATCAATATTCTCCATATGTAAATCAGTTTGATCCATTCCAACAACAGCAACAGTTTTTTCCGCCATTTTTTCCACCTTTTCCGTCACCCGGTCAACAGGCGGTTATTGATGCCGGTAGTGCATTAAAAAACCGCACTGGTGAGTTAAGAATTAGATTTAACAGAAGATTTTCCAGGACTCCCATTGTGGTAGTTTCACCTTTCTGGCGGGGACAAAACGCTCAAGTAGGTCATATCGAGACAATTACGGAAGTTAACACAAATG
>JBMNUR010000087.1:0-10344 GCA_050946395.1 Peptococcales bacterium | reverse complement strand
CATGACGATCTGGACAATGATACGATCTCAACCTATTTGACAGTATTTGAAAGATTGTTTCTGATCGATGACCAGAGAGCGTTTTCAACCAATATACGATCGGCGACACGGATCAAACAGTCTGCTAAAAGGCATTTCGTGGATCCTTCTTTGGCTATTGCCGTATTGGGGGCAAGCCATGATGATCTGCTCAACGATCTCCATACATTCGGTTTCATGTTTGAAGCCCTTTGCGAACGGGATTTAAGGATATACGCAGAGAGCTTGGGAGGGGAACTCTATCATTATCAGGATTATAAGAACAGGGAGATTGATGCGATCGTTCAACTGCAGGATGGTCGATGGGGGGCTTTTGAAATAAAACTGGGAGCAAACGCCATCGATGACGCTGCAAGGTCGTTGATGGAAATACGGAATGCATTGGAAGCGGAAGGTGCAAAAACCCCTGATATCCTGGCGGTTCTCTGTGGTCTGAGCACCTATGCTTACCGGAGAGAAGATGGCGTCTATATCGTACCGATCACTGCATTGGGGCCATGAGGCACCTGATTGGTGTTGCACCCGGAACGCCTTGGAATGTCCAGTGAACGCGGAATTCTTATATTCGAGGTACCGTTTTTACATCAACTCGTTGACATACATCCAACCCTATTGTATGAGGATGTGGTGTGATCTATAAATACAATGGAGCTTCTGATGAATTATACCGGTGTCGCCGTAGGCCTGATGGCGTTTCTGATTATTGGGATATTTCACCCTATCGTCATCATAGCCGAGTACCATTTTACCGAGCGGATCTGGCCCGTTTTCCTGGCCTTTGGAATTCTTACGCTGGTCGCTTCCCTGTTTGTCTCCAACGGCATCGTGACTTCTGGCTTGGGTGTCCTTGGATGCTCCTTCCTTTGGTCCATCAGGGAGCTTAAAGAACAGACAAAGCGGGTAGAGAAGGGCTGGTTTCCCGCAAATCCGAAGAGGAAGAGAAAATAATCCGTAGAACGTCAGGATATCAAAACCTCAACCCGGTGGGCAGTTTTATTGCAACGACATTGGTTTTATTGACACGATGTTGTCGTCATGCTATACCTTCAGTACGAAGAAAGGAGGAATGGGAAATGGCGAAGCATGGAGAAGCCCCGAAAGCGGAGACCATCGAAAACGTAGTGAATATCTACAAGAAGACAGGCTCCATCAATGAAACTGCGTTACAGGCGGAAATCTCGCCGACGAAGGTGAGAAAGATCCTCATCACGATGGGGTTGTGGTCGAGCCCGAGGTCACTTCAGATCCGGCAACTGGCCGACCAGGGGAAATCGTCGGTTGAAATCGCCGAGATGTTGCAGGTCAGCGTGGTGATGGTCCAGAACTACCTTCCCTACAAGAAGGGGCTGTATGACGAGCCGGAGAAGACGGACACGGCGATGAGAAGCGAGAAGTATCGGGCACGAAACCGTTCGTACGCACAAAGGAGCCGATCCCGCGAACATAAGAGACCGGATGGGTTGCCGGAAGATCCGACGACGGCGGCACCGCGGGAAAAGAAGGCTCCCTATGCCATGCTCTTGCATCTGGAGCTTCGTGACAGCCGTCTTGATTACTTTGAGGACGATGAAGCGAAGATCCTCGCGAAATACGGAGGCGTTGTTAAATCTATCTCCCGGGATGTCATCGTCCCCTCCTCATTGGCTCTCCATCAGCTGCATTACCTCATCAACATGGCTTTCGGATGGACGAACAGCCACCTACATGATTTCAAGCTGCCGCAACCGTTGTTCCAGTCACTCACAGCGGGGAAGGTGTTGGAAATCGCGCCGGTGTTCGGCTATTATCTGCAGTTCCCGAACAGCACGTTCGATGACGAATTCTGGGATGACGATTATGAGGAGACCAAGAGCCCAAGAACCTGGATGCGTTCCAAGTACCTCAAACAGTACAGATACCGGGGGATCAGCGAGTATTGGCTCGAGAACCAGGTCGAGATCCGGGAGCTGGCACAGCGGCGCTCCATGCTCACCATGCATTCGTTCGGATCGGGAGCAAAGGCGGAACCCGGGCAGGTGCGGTTCGAGGATGTATCGTTGCAGGAGCTTCTGAATGCGTTCATGTTCGATAGCGGCATGCCCGACGTACTGAAGGAAAGCCTCCGGTTGAGCGAAATCCTTTCACTGGATCCCGTGGACATCGAGACGGCGAAGGCCAGCGCCTTGGCGATGGATTCCGGCGGTATCGGATTGTACAAGAGATATCGTGACGTCTTTGTTGCCGGTGCCAAACAAGCGAAGGGTTCGCGTGACGAATCCATCCAATCCCATGCGTTCCTGCAGATGCAGATGCTGCAAAAGAAATATGAGCCGAAGCACGTCATGCCGATCACCGACAAGCTTCTCTATAGGTACGACTATGGTGATGGCTGGGAGGTGGACATCACGCTGGTGAAGGAATTCGGGAAGGACGGCCTGATGGTGGATGATGAGACGGCGGCAAAGGTCATTGCCGACCGTAGACCGGTCTGCATCGCCAAGGACGGTCTGCATGTGCTTGACGACTGCGGACATGTCTTCGGGTATATCGATATGCTCGAGATCATCCACGGAGATGACAGAGAAGAAGCGAGGGATATGAGAGAGTGGGCGCGAGGTCAGGGCTGGACCGGCCGGGATGTGAGCCCCAGGCAAATCCTTTGATTACCTTGTACTCCTGCTCGGTGTACGCGAACAGCATATTCCCGGCTTGCCGTCGCGGGAACCGACGAGCCATCATGCGTGATGGCTCAAGATTGAAGCGGAAGGGAGAAGAGAGCGAATGAATGATCCGGCGATGGTAGCGGACAGGTTGAAACAGCTTGTTGACGAAAATGGACTGCGGTATCTGGAAGACCATGCATACGAACTATACGAGTCGATGAAAGAGGAAAAGCTCCTTGACGATATGTACGCACGGGCGCTTCTCATCTGCATGTTAAGCGCCGACTATAAGAACTTTGAAAGAGGGGAGTTTGAAAAAACCGCCTTGTCCTCCAGCATTCAGAAAAATTGCGCTTTGAGAGAAGACGTTTCCGATCAGATGGCGGATGTGTTCATGAGGCTGTTTGATGAACGGAATGTTACGGAATGGGAAGAAAAACGTCATTCGGGGCTCAGAAAGTTCTGCGAAGCGGAGTGGACCTTTCCATGGGAAGGTTTTTGCGTGTGGGACGGCGGTGTTGTCCATGTCGATTGCAGCGCATCCGCATCGGCGGTCGTACGAATAGTCAATTCGTCCAAGGTGGAGCTTGATCTCGAAGCGTTCTTGGAATGGAATCCCTTCCTCACCGCGGAGAAGATCTTCGAGACGTACACGGATTGGTTGTCTGGAACCATCGATGCGGATTTTGCGGACTACTGTACCTGCGATGAGTATTATCCGCCCGTAACCGAATACTACTGTGAGGTTTACGAGGAGCTGGTAAAGAAATTCTGCCAGGAGCACGGCATGGAGCTCATCGATTATGAGTTCACGGGTGAATCCTCGGACTACTTCTGATGGCACACATCAACCCTGCACGATGGATCGTCTCGGATTCTTTTGGCGAAAAGGAGGCGGAATCGACAAGGCGGGGCTGACGGGTTCGTAATGCTTTGATCTTGTTCTCCATCGTCCCGATCATCTGGATGAACGCTTCATCGCTTTCTCCTGTAGGGTCTTCCAAATCCCGGTCTTCGGTATGCTCGGAGGGGATGATGGACACATCCGATCCCGCCGATGGTTCGGGACTTTTGTTAAGTCCCGATAATGTCTATACAGTATGGATAGGGGAGGCGATATGAAAGGGATTATTCTGTATCAGTCAAAATACGGCTCGACGAGACGGTATGCCGAATGGCTTTCCGAAGAGACCGGATTTGATCGCCTAGAGACGAAGAAGGCAAGAATAGAGGATGTGAGACGATATGACCCGATAATCCTCGGTGGTGGCATCTATGCTTCCGGTATTGCGGGCTTGTCATTTCTCAAGAAGCATGGAGACCGGCTTTCAGGCAAAAAGATCATCGTATTCTGTGTCGGAGCATCACCGTATGAAGAGAATGCGTTCAAGCAGATTGTCGATCATAATATGAAAGGTGCCTTGGCAGGCATACCTTGCTTCTATTGCCGCGGCGGATGGGACATGGACGGCATGAGCATCGTCGATAGGAATCTTTGCAAGCTGCTGAGAACCGTCGTGGCGAAGAAGGATCCCGCCGAGTACGAGATATGGGAAAAAGCGCTGATGGCCGCGGGGGATGAGAAGTGCGACTGGACGGACAAGGCATATCTCGAACCGATTCTGGCGGCGATCGGATGAATTGGGCAAGGTTCGTAATCTCGGTTTGTGGAGCATGAAACAGGAATCAGGGCTTTTCGGCCGCTTCTCGGCCTTTAGAAGCAAACGGTCTCATTGTATGGACTGGCGGTCTTGAAAAGCGGTTCATACACAACGTATCCATTCCAGATCTTCCTGCATTTGTGAATGGAGTCGTATCCGTGGGTCTTTGCGAACTGCAACACCTTTTTTCTGTCAATCATACCTTCATGATGACACCATAGATATCTCCGAATCGGTCGATTGCATCACAAACGGATTGAAACCTTCCAATTTTCAATAAATTATTTCTTGATAATACAAGACTTTAAAAAATAGTTGAATTTTTTTCAAAAATTTTTTTACTTTTTTGAAAGTTGTTCTTATATTATATACGGAAACGTTTTGGGAAATCTGCAAGCAAAAGGCCAATATCCCATGATGGGGGATGATCGGAAATCGATGGACATCGTGTCCATGGATTGCTCAACTATGCGTTTCAAGGAAAGGAGGTGACGGGGAAAGAAGTGCTTTGTCGTGAGCAGACGTAAAAACTCATTTCAATGGTAACGGGTTTCTTTCTTGTAAAAGGTACTGCAAAAGGGGGTATGAATGATCGGAGCAATAATCGGTGATATCGTCGGATCCAGATTTGAATGGGATAATCACAAGTCCAAAAACTTCAAGTTCTTGACACTTCAGTGTTTCGCTACTGATGACAGCATCATGAGTTTGGCCATCGCCGAGGCCATCATGCGCTGTCAACATGACTTCAGCAAGCTGGGAGAGGCGGCTGTTTCCAGCATGCAGCGATTGGGGCGCAAGTATCCTCATGCGGGTTATGGCGGACACTTCATGGCGTGGGTCTATTCGGAGAATCCCGCTCCGTACAACAGCTATGGCAATGGAGCGGCGATGCGGGTCGGCCCGTGTGCGTATGCGGCATCCGGCTTTGAGGAAGCGCTTCAGTTGTCGCAGAAGGTTACGGAAGTTACCCATAACCATCCGGAAGGCATCAAGGGGGCCGAAGCCACCACCGCGGCCATCTGGCTTGCCCGGCAGGGAAAGAGCATCCCGGAGATCCGAAACTACATCGATCAGCATTACTATCCCATGGATTTCACGTTGGATGCCATTCGCCCGACGTATACCTTCGATGTCACCTGTCAAGGCACCGTTCCGCAAGCCATCATGGCATTCCTGGAATCGAACGATTTCGAGGATGCCGTCCGCAACGCCATCTCCATTGGCGGGGACAGCGATACCGTCGCGGCGATCACCGGATCCATCGCCCAGGCGTATTATGGTGTCCCGGAAGAGATTCGGGAGCAGGCCTTGATTTTCTTGGATGATACCCTGCTGAAGATCCTGCTGGATTTTGAGAAGATCTATCATCTCGGGCCAAATGGATGATCCGGGGGGCATTGCAAAGCAACTGATCTCCACCGGATTTACGTCATAAGGACATAATCGGCTGGAAACCAAAGACCCGGTCAATGAAGGCTCTGTTCAAGGATGTGGGCTTCAGCGACCGGGTTTTCCATGTAATCGAGGATGTTGTCATCCCTGATGCATTCATTGGTTGCACATCATACAAGAGACGTGTCGGGTCTTCGGCAGGATTGCCTACCTCAAATCACTCCAGCGAAAAGCCCCAAATCACTCCAGCGAAAAGCCCCAAATCACTCCAGAATTTCTTGACGGAGAGATGGTTTCATTGTAGAACTAACAGAGGAACATAGTTACCAAATGGTATGAGGGCGTGCAGGATGGAATACAAGAAACGAATAATAGATGGTTTGCTCGATACACATATGCAGGCATTCGGCGCGACTTGGATCAGGGGGCCAAAAGGATGTGGGAAGACGACATCAGCCAAACAAAAGGCGAAAACCTTCGTGGAGTTTCAAGATGAAGAACACCGTGATAATCTATTGATGATTGGGGAAACATCACCCAAAAAACTACTGCTGGGAGAAAAACCGATACTTTTTGATGAATGGCAGGATGTACCGAAACTGTGGGGCACTATTCGCAAAGACGTCGATGACAGTGGCAAGAAAGGTCAGTATATTCTGACCGGCTCTTCTTCCAAGAACATAGACCCCCCTCATACAGGCACACTGCGCATCAGCCAGTTGAATATGTATCCCATGAGCCTTTGGGAAAGCGAAGAGTCCAATGGTAGCGTTTCTTTGAAAGAACTATTCGAACGGCCGGAATCATTTGATGGATGCAAATCGGATCTATCCATCGATGACATCATCTATTCCATTTGTCGGGGAGGGTGGCCCGGGGTTTTTACCATAACCAAGAGAGATGCACGATTGCAATTGGCACGGGATGTATTTAGGCAAACCTATTCTGTAGACATTTCTCATATTGACGGAGTAAGAAGGAATGAAAGATGGGCTCAAGGTATCCTGCAATCCTATGCACGGAATATATGCACAACGGCTACGACTAAAACGATTTATGGTGATGTGAAGGCAAATCACGACATTGGAGAAAGTACTTTTTATGAATACATCAATGCGTTGGAAAATCTATTCATCATCGATGATATAGATGCTTGGTCTCCGGCCATCCGCTCAAGAACAACGATTCAATCAAGTCAAAAGCGAAATCTCATCGATCCCTCGATCGCCGTTGCGGCAATGGGTCTTTCACCTGAATATTTCAATAGGGATTTTCAGACTCTTGGTTTTTTGTTCGAGTCGCTGTGCATCAGAGACCTGAAGATATATTCATCCGCATTCGATGGAAGAATGTCATATTATCGTGATCGCTATGGGCTGGAGGCGGATGGGGTTCTCCATTTGAGTGATGGACGGTATGCGCTCATAGAGTTCAAGTTGGGGGAATCAGGGATTGATGAAGGAGCAAGGCATCTTTGTGAGATAGAACGCTTGGTAAGAGAGCTCAACAACAAGGAAAGACAGAATCGGCTCCGCTTGCCGGATTTGAAATTGGTTGTTACCGCTTCTCAGTACGGGTATCGAAGGGATGATGGTGTCTTGGTTGTCCCTATCGGTTGCTTAAAAGATTAGTGCCGGAATAACCATACTGCTACGGCTTTTTCACACAGATCCGGAAGGTTTGAGGTGACAAAACGGCATCTCACCATGGAAATCCGGCACGTAACATCATCGGGGATGTTGCCATCCCCGATAGATTGATTCTTAGGTTACATATCAAAAGCTATAAATCCTCTTGAATCGGGGCAGTTTTGAAGATGAGAACTGGTGCGAGATGGTGATCACCAACCGATCTTCAATCGATAGGATGAGATCTTCGATTGAAGCCGCGTTTCCTTCATCAAGATTTGCCAGCGGTTCGTCCAAGATGAGAATCGGGGCTTGCCTCAGCAATACTCTTGCCAAAGCGAGTCTTCTCTTTTCGCCACCGGAAAGGTTCGTCCCGTCTTCTTCGATGATGTGATCCAGCTTCTCCTTGTGGGCGAATTTCTCAAGTCCGACGTCCCGCAGGATGGTTATGAGCTTGTCATCCGGCAGCTCCTGATACATTGCAAGGTTGTTTCTGAGCGTATCGTTGAAAAATATCGCATCCTGCCTCATGATCGCTATGAGCTCGTTGAGGTTTTCAACTTCTTCCACGGGATGTCCATCCAATGAGATGCCGCCTTCATCAACGTCATGGTAATGGAGCAGCAGATTCATGCCGGTGGTCTTGCCCGAGCCGCTCAGCCCCCTGAGGAGATAGCGGTTGTTCTTTTCAAACGTCATGGTGATACCTTCCAGAATAGGCTTGTCCTCATAGGAGAACCCGACATCGGCAAAGGTGATCCGTCCGACATCTTCAAGGATGACTCCTTTCTCTCTTTTCTCATCTGCAGGGGACCGTACAAGATTCATGATCGAATCGTTTACCGGACGAACCGCTATCAGCTCCTGGATGAAATATGACAGGCTGATGATCGGATACGAGAGTTGATCGATCAATCCTATCGAAACAAAGAACGATCCCGCGGTGAATTTGCCTTGAATGACAAGATATGCGGCGCATATCAGAATGATGTAATGGGAGAAATAGGACAGAATGGCCGTAAGCGTCCTTGACGAATAGCCTATCTGTTTTTTTCTCAGGTTTTTTGCCATGGCAAGATCGTTTGATGCATCAAAGAGCTCCAGAATTTTCTTTTCCGAGGAAAAATTCTTGATGAGCTCGAACCCTTTCAGCCAATCGGTGAATGACTTGAGATGCCTTTCAAACGCTTGCACATACTCCATCTGTGAGCGCTGCAGATGCCGTTCCACAAGCTTGGGTATGTAGAGCGGGGTGGTTATCAGGAAGATCGTGATAAGCGCGATTCGATAGTCGAGGATGAAGATGGAGCTACTCACCAGCAAGATTTTTATGAGAATTTCACCAAGCATCGGAATAGTAGTGAAATACTGGGTTTCCACCATCTCCATTTCATTCGTGTACTTGGCTGCATATTCCCCTTGGCTTGTCTCCAGAAACTTCGGATAGCTTCTCTTTACGAGACTGTGGAAGAAGTCTTTTCTGACTTCCTTGACCGATTCAACGATGAATTTCCCTTTCATCAGATCATACAGATAGTAAAAGCCGAGCTCCAATACGATGCAGACACCCAGCAGAACCCCCCTGCTTGCCGAAGTGCCGATGTTGCGGGATAAGGCCTGATCCAGAACGTCCCCTTTCAGAAACTGGACACGAACCGCGAAGACGGCGGCGATCAGTGAACACGACAAAGCAAGGAACAAATATCCCTTATTCCTGTATATATACTGTTTCATGGTTCCTCCTAGGTATTCATGTGGGAATGAATCATAGAAGGATCAATTCTGATAGTTCCTTCTATGAGCTAGAAGGAAGTTCTTAGGCGTGTCATGTCGTACCCCTACATACCATGTTTTCACTGCATTCTATCATTCATGATGTTCAACCGCAACAACAGGGTTACAGTAGCTCCTCAAATAGGGTGGATTGCAAAATCCATAGGAACATTTGCCATATAATTGCAAAAAGCATAGGAATAATTTACAAATATCTGCAAAATCCATAGGAACATTTGCCATATAATTGCAAAAAGCATAGGAATAATTTACAAATATCTGCAAAATCCATAGGAATATTTGGTAAATAAGTGCAAAAACCATAGGAATGCGCTCTTGGTATACGTTTTACATGCAAGACCTGACTATGTGATGGAGGGGATCCGATGGTCATACAGCTCATTTCAGCTCCGATGTTCAATGACACAAGCAGGAATGTGGAAACGTTGAGCCGATCCATGGGTGAGAAGAGAGGAGCGGACTTGCTGGTATTCGGAGAAGCGTTTCTTCAGGGTTTCGATAGATTGACTTGGGATGTTGAAGAGGACAAGGACATCGCCCTTTCACTTCAGGATGATGTCATCAAAGTGCTGAGGGGATTGGCGGAAGCACATAGTGTCGCCGTATCGTTCGGGTTTTATGAAAAAGAGCAGCGTACCATCTATTCGTCAAATCTCTGTATTGATAAGAATGGAGATGTATTGAATGTGTATCGCCGGGTGTCGAAAACATGGACTCCCAAGCATGCCGGGCAACAGTATAAGACGGGAGATGATTTCCAAGTCTTTCATTTCATGGGCAAAAGATTCCTGGTGGCGATATGCGGAGACCTGTGGTTTACTGAAAACCTTGATAGGATCAATGAGTTGGAACCCGACTTGGTTCTTTGGCCTTTGTATATCGATTATTCGATGGAAACATGGTCGCGAGGGGAAATGGATGAGTATGCCAGGCAAGTTTCCGGCTTGAACGCACCGGTTTTGATGGTGAATTCCTTTCTGCAAGAGTCAAAAGGAGCAGTGGGAGGAGCATATCTGTTTGATGGTGGAGCCATAAAGGATTCCTTGCCTTTAGGTGAAATCGGCAGCCTCACCATTACCATTGAATAAGTGAAGAATGGCTTGAAATAGGATACGTCCTTTTTTATATTTGTTTTATATTGTCCTACTGCCACCATACCTGTCAACCGACTGGGACATGGACTGC
>JBMNUR010000086.1:0-10413 GCA_050946395.1 Peptococcales bacterium | reverse complement strand
GCTAATTCTGGTCTTCAGCCGTCTGCGTTCTTTTTATCTAAACTCGCCAAATGCTTCACTTATGATAAAATTATATGGATTTTGCTTTGAATAACTTTGTCAACAGGCTGGGCAGGAACCTTAGAGGTCCTGCTGATTTTTAATTTCTCTTTCAATTAAAGTTAAGCGTTTAAAAAGACTTTGAGCAATCAGTTTCTTACTTGGTCTTGCTAATATTGCATTACTCCACGTTAAATGCTTAGGAACAAACATTGTCACATCGTAAAGCTTAATTTTATCCGGATCATGACCCAATATTTTTAATAAATCAATAGCTGATTTTTTTATTAACGGTCCCTCACAACTTGTTCCTAATGTATAAATCATATTTCCTAAAAAATCTTTCCCAACATATAAAAAAATTCCCGGTGTCCCGAAAAATTCTCCAAAGTGAGGGAGCTCTAAAATATCTCCAAGTTTACAATTTGAATTAATCTTGCCAAGGTATAAATTAGCTGCTACCAAAGAAGCATATGTTCCCGTAGGACATAAAAATACTATTGGCATCTGGAATTTTCCCTACCATGCTTTGTTTTAATGATATTTACTAGGTGTGAAAAATTGAAAAATGCTATTTGTGTTCCCCAAATAACAATAGGTCTACCAATATAGGTTAGGCCTAATCTCCTAGATAAATATCCCCCTAACACCATAAGCCAATTAACATAAGGCATAGTATCAACAAAAACAACATCCTCATTAGGAATTTCTGCTATACAAAGTATACTACGCATAATTGTTTCATAATGATAAGACAAGTTATGCTTACTTGTTAAATATATTTTATTGCCATATTCATCTTCACCAATAAATCGTATATACCCATGGTCTTTTGCAACCTGTTGATCATAATAAGGTAATTTCATAAATTCTTCTGGTGTAGGTACTCTGTTATCTTGTAATAGCCCAGCATGTATTGAAGCAGCTGTTACCGAAGAATGTGATCCTCCATAACAGTTATAAATAATATGCAAATTATTCCCTCCGAAAATTAATGTTTAACAATTATATATACACCATTTTCCAGGTCATGAACTGTAGCACTTAAAATTCTACTTAATAACAAAGCAACCTGCTCTGTTTCTTCTTCATTTTCAGTTATAAAAATAGCTGTATTTCCACTTACTTTTTTTGGAAAAGATGTAACTACAGCTAGGATTTCCTCTTTAATTGCAACTTCCATAATTCCTCCAATTTATAAATTTAATCACTAGCAATACGACCAACTTTACTAGATAAAGGTTTTTGTTTTGCACTTTCCAAAACTGGAGTACGATAAATTGCTTCAATAACACATTCTAAGTCTTTTTCATTAGGTAAGATAAAAAGTGCTTGTTTGCCGGTATCTATATCTTTACGCATTAAAGGAGTCCATTCCGGTTCACCTGTTTCCAATTTGCTACCTACTAAAACAGAAACATCATGGAGAATTGCCTGTCGTTGACCAAGGTTATTTAAAGTTGCCCGTGCATCATCATCTTTGGGATGAAGGATTACTCCGATAGCTTCCTTTAATATTTTCTCTTTAGCAGATTTTTGACCAATATTCATAATCACTATATCATCTACCATTAACAGAGATTTGTTAAAATGAATTTTACCCGGCTTTACTATAACAATATCCCTAATAAAATTACCTCTCATTAAATAGCTGCATAAAACAATTGATATAATCCCTGCTAAAAGACCCAACCAAATATTTGAAAAAATTCCGGTTCCGGTAGAAACTAAGGAAACAAACATAACTAAATAATTTCTCGCCTCGAAAGTTTTGGCTATACCTTCAATATAATCAAAACCACGAGGTACTAAATTATTGCTTTCTAATTTAGATAGTGTTTCCCTTTCCATGTTACGAATATCTCTGAATTGCTGAGCAGCTAAGGCCAAAAAGGTTACTGCCGTAAATTCCTTTTCTAAAAGAGCGGGAATAGCTAAAGATGCTAATGAAGCAGCTATGACACCTAAGGATATATGTGTTATATAGCCATGAGGATAGGAGGGATATGACCGGTAATCATTTCTTAACATAAAGAGTCTAGCTGCTGTCCCCATAACTATTCCCAAAAAAATAATTTGTTGATATTTATTCATTTATTTTTCCTTTTGAGGTTGCCTAAGTAACTTGTAAACTCTTTGCCAAAACCTTTTACCTTATCCCAGGAGCCTTGTAAACTTCCGGTGCTAATGAATAGAAATCCAGCAGTTCCTAGAGTAAACAATAGTAATATCCACAAGATCGAAGTTCCGACTCCTCTGCCACCAGTTGGGGCTGGTTCTTCGATAGATGTTTTAGGTTGTGTTGTTCCGGATAAACCCAAAAATCCTGGTAATAAAGAAGCAAAACTACTGGCACCATTATTTGCTGCTTGTAAAGAATTAGTATGTGTACCCACTTCTATTAGGATTGAACGAGGGGCTAAGTCTTGATTATAGTTACCTTTGGCAATAAAAATTGCTTTGACTAAACCAGGTTTATGTTGATCATAATATGCTTTCATTTGTTTGGCATAATCCAAGTTGGCCTGCATATTTTGATTTTGTCGACCTACAACTAATCGAATCTGGGTAGCATCATTTCCATCAATTTTCCGGGAATAAAATTGAGGATCAGGTACCCCATCTCTATGAACATCAATTATGGTAACAGGTCGATTTTTAAGAAGCTGTACGGCAGTTCTCCTAGATCTTTGATAAGCATTGGCATCATGTGGATCATGAGCATTTTTACTAACAAAGGTATTAATTCCTTGCTTTTTTAAAACATTGCCGATAACTTCACTTACCTCAAGAATGTCCCCATTGCCAGGTCTACTATCGGTGCCAGATGTAGGAACATATGATTCAGCGGTATGAGTGCTATAAATGGCTACCGAGCCATTTCCTCCTTGGGCTAATAGGTCTTTTTGATTTGCTAGAACAGCCATTTCCTTTATGGCAATTTCTTCCTTCCTGATAAACCTACAAAATACTTCATCACCCTCTATTTTTTCAACTTCATAGAGAGAATTATCACTTAAAATTAGTTGGTCTCCTATATAAACATGCCTGGCAGTTTGATCTATTTCCCTACCTGTATCTTTATCGATAAAAGTAAAATATCCCCCGTCGGTCCTTTCTAATTCAAAATTACCGAATTTATCTAAAAAGTTTATGGAAAGGTGGCTGCTGGAAGTAGAAATATTTTCATTATTAAAGTATTCATTTCTCTCTAAGACTATCAAGAAGGATAAAATAATTAGAAAAGAAACCACCCAGAAGGAGATTAAGCGATATTTATTTTTCATTCTTTATCACCTCTCTGGCTATTTTGTTCTTGAGCTTCAATTTCTTTAAGGTTATTTATAAGTTGCGGATCCCTACCTCTGCTATCAGGACCACCTTGCAATCTTTCCCGTCCTTCTCCTATTAATTCCGCTAACAAAACCGCAATTATTCCGGCTAATACAATACTATCAAAGGCACCTGCTCCTCCAACATGAACAGTTCCTGGTATTCCTTTACTTAATAAATAAAAAGTATGAAAAATATCTAACAATAAGACACCTATTGTAGCAGCAATAAAAGCGGCTCTACGAGAACGCCCAATGATGTATGCGGTTAAGCCGGCAACTAGTGGATAAATATAAATTGGGTCTAATATTGTATTAAATTCGTTATGGCCACCCCGCATTAATACACTACCAATTAAGTAGATAATAATCCCGGTAATAAGTGCTCCCACTAATGCTCGGATTTTTTCTTTACTTGTACCGGCTTTACTCAATAAATATCCTGATAATGCTAAAGGAACAATACCTCCCCCTACATTTATGGATATATTGATATTTCCTCGATATAGGGGGATATCTATAAAACTACCAACAATTAAGGCTGCAATAACTAGAAAGGCGCTTTTATCACTAAGCCGCATTCTGTCAAGTACTCGTTGGGCCAATCCAAAATAAATCAATATTGAAATTGCAAGTAAGATTATAACCCCTAAATTAATTCTCATGCTAACCTCCCCTTTCTTTATTTTTCAAAATTTAGCGTACCCTGAAATAGCATTATTATTCGAAAAACATTATTTAGCCACAGATGCCAATCGTTTATTCGTCTATCCGGGAGCTTGTAAGCGGGAAAAACTTATCATTACTTTGAGGCACAAATATACACTTTTCTTTCATCTTTTCGCTACGCTCAGAATGACTAAATTCATTTATTGTGGCACGGCGATAGGTATAAAAAAAGAACCTGCTTAGCAGATCCCATTTTTGATCGAAAGACCATTGACCATAAACTATAAACAACTTACTATCAACAATGATTTTTAATCTGTGATAATCCGTGTTAATCTGTGGCGAATTTTTCTTTCATTCCCCTCATCGCATATTTCTTAATATTAATACCTCTAACTTCCAACCACTCACGAGTCATTCCTGTTATCACAACGGGTTTATTTTTTAACTCCTCAAGATTACTTGCACCAATTAACAACATTAAAGTTTTTACTCTTTTTATTAAATTATTTGTATATTCAATAATACTACATTCATCCTGATTATAAGCAAGCTTTAAAAAGGGGGCAGCAATTCCAACAAGGTTTGCACCTAAAATTAAAGACTTTAGAATATCAGCCGGTGTATAAATCCCTCCTGATGCACAAATAGTAACGCATTTATTAAGGCAATTTAATGTTTCAATTAAAGTTATAGCGGTAGGAATACCCCAATCAATTAAATCTTTATTTTCAATTGTTGCTTTTCTCGCATTTTCGATAGCAACGAAATTGGTACCACCAGCTCCCCCAATGTCATAATGCTTTATCCCCAAGTTATTAAGTTTATCTACAGTTTCCATACTTAGACCAAATCCAACTTCTTTAATTATTACAGGTACATTCGTCTTTTCCTTAATCAAAGCTATCTTCTCCAGTAAATGACCAAAATTTCTATCTCCTTCGGACATGACTAGTTCTTGGGCTATATTTAGATGAAGTTGTAATCCATCAGCCTTAACCATTTCAACAGCTTCAAGAGCCATTTCATAATTAACACTTGCACTTACATTGGCTAAAATAACTCCTTCAGGGTTCATTTCTCTTGCTATTTTATATGTAGAAGTTAAAGATGGATCTTCTATAGCTGCAGTTTGTGACCCTAAAGCTAATGCTATACCGCATTCTTTGGCGGTAAGGGCAAGTTTTTTATTAAGTTTTTCTAAGCCCGGGGCCCCACCTGTTATAGCGTTGATAAGTAAAGGAAATTTAAGTTTTTTTCCTAAAAAATACGACTCTGACTGTATTAATTGTATATCCAATGGGCTTAAAGCTTGATGAATCAGATGAATATCCTCAAATCCGGTGGTTTTAGGACCAGGTGTTACTTCTAAAGCATATCTTATGTGTTCTAATTTTCGTTTGGAACGGGAATTCATAAAATCACCACTCTATAAAGAAGTTAAGACGTAGCAAGGGCTACGTCTTTTATTGTTATTTATTTTTAATTTCGTTGAATATATCACCAACTACATCGCCGATAGTTACTCCAGAAGGCTCAACATGTTCAACTGGTGCAGTTTCAGTACGTGTTTCTTTTCGTTCCTTTTCTGGTCTGGTAGTAGCTTCTTTAATACTTAGGCTCATTCGTTTTTTCTCAGTATCTACTTCTAGGACTTTAGCTTCTACTTCTTGACCAACATTTACTACATCTTCGGGTTTTTCTACTCTTTCCCAGGCTAATTGAGAGATATGAACTAGGCCATCAATCCCTGGTTCAACTTCTACAAAGACACCAAAGGGTGCAAGTCGAACTACTTTACCTTGAATGGTTGATCCAGGTAGATATTTCTTGGCGGCAGCTTCCCAAGGGCTTGGAGTAAGTTGTTTTAATCCTAAAGATATTCTTTCATTGGATTTATCAACACCTAAGATATATACCTCTAACTCGTCACCTTCGGATACAACATCTCTTGGATGATTTACTCTACCCCAACCCATTTCGGAAACATGAAGTAAACCATCTATACCACCTAAATCAACAAAGGCACCAAAATTAGTAATTCTTTGGACAATACCCTTTCTAGTTTGCCCTTCTTCAATTTCATTCCAAAGTTTTTCTTTGTTTTTTGCATATTCTTCATCGAGTATTGCTTTTCTTGATAAAACTGCTTTACGTTCTTCTCTGTTAAACTCTATTACTTTGAACTGTAACTTTTGACCAACAAATTGCTCAAGGTTTTCAACATATCCTCGGTCAATTAATGAAGCTGGAACAAAGCCTCGCATACCCACATCGACCAAAATTCCACCTTTAACAACTTCAATTACTTCTGCTTCAATTATCGAGTCGTTTTTAAAGGCACTTTCTAATTTTTGAAGGGCTTCTTCCTGTTCGGCTCTTCGCTTAGAAAGAATCATATTGCCCTCGGAATTTTCAACCTTTAAAACTAAAACCTTAACTTCGTCACCTACTTTAACAAAATCATTAGGATCATTAACTTTGCGATATGATAACTCGTTAGCCGGAATAATCCCCTCTGACTTTCCACCAACATCAACCAGGACTTCATCACTATTTATTTGAACAACCTTACCGGTTAATGTTTCCCCTGGCTGTACCCCACCATATTGAGCCATACCTTGCTCTAAATGTTCTTGCATTTCTGCTCCTTCATTTGTTATTTGTTCCTCAGCTTTGTTTTTCATTTCTTCCATTGTTCTGACAACCTCCTCAATTATCCAATCTGGTGTCGATGCACCGGCCGTTACTCCTACAATATTCACACCATAAAACCAAGAATTTTTAATTTCAGAAGAATTTTCGATATGCATGGTAATAACTCCGGTTTCACGACATAAATCTGCTAGTTTTTGAGTATTGGCACTATTTAGACCCCCGACGACAAGCATTAAATCAACTTTTTTTGCTAGATCTAATGCTGATTTTTGCCGTTCAAGAGTAGCTGAACAAATAGTATTAAAAATAACTAATGTTTTATATGTACTTTCTAAGTAATTAGCAATTTTATTAAAAGTAGCTGGATTTTCTGTTGTTTGAGCTACAAAACAAATTTTTTCATTTGATATTGTTTGAATTAATAATTCTTCGAGATTCTTAAAGATTATTCCTTTATTTAAAGCCCAACCTTGAATCCCCTGTACTTCAGGGTGATTTTTATTACCTAAGATTAGTATTGTATAATCTTTCTTAGCATATTCATGAACTATTTTTTGGACCTTTTTTACATAGGGACAAGTGCAATCAACCAATTCAATTTTCTTTTCTTTTATTAAATCATAGACCTCAGGAGCTATACCATGTGTCCTAATTAAAACTTTATCTGTATCAATATCATTAATACTTTCCCGGGGAATTATACCTTTTTTTTTCAAACGTTCAATTTCTTGGGGATTATGGATAAGAGGTCCCAAGCTTGCTAATGAATCTTGTCCACCACTGATTAGTTCTTCCCCTTTGGCAATCGCTCTTTTTACACCAAAACAAAAACCTGCATAAGGTGCAATTTCAATCTGCAAAATCATCAGCCCCTAATAAATATTAAGCTTAAATATTGGCCAATTTTATTTTTTCTATATTAAAGCATAAATATCCTGCTAATTAACATAATAAATCTTTAACTTTATTTTGTAGAATTTGGGTGACTTCTTCAAGTTGGACACCACTTACTTTTCCTTCAAATAGTTGGTCTAGATATATAGGCTCACCTATATTTAATGTAACTTGTGCACGTAAGCCTTTGGATAATATTGTGTTAGATCCAGTTAAACCTATTGGGACAAGGGGGGCATTTCCTTTATGGGCAAATAAAGCTACACCGGATTGAAAAGGGAGCAATTCACCTGTTTTACTTCGTGTCCCTTCCGGAAATAAAACCAACACCTTGTTCTCTTGTAATATTTTTAGGCCTTCTCTAATCGCATTTCGATCAGCTACTCCCCTTTTTACGGGAAAGGTGCCTAATTGTTTGATGATACTTCCTAATATAAATATTTTAAATAGTTCTTCTTTTGCCATGAAATGTAATTTACGTGGTAAATAAACCCCTAAAATTATGGGATCCCAATTGCTAAGATGGTTGCAGGCAATTATAACCGGACCGTTTTTAGGTAATCTATCTAAATTTTTTACATCTATTTTTACAAGAAATAGCATAAAGAAACCTAGTAAACACTTCAGAAAATTATAAAGCATTGTTTTCCCCCTCCATTACTATCTTGTAAATTTTATCTACTACTTCATTTAAAGTTAAATTACTAGTATCTATAAAAATAGCGTCTTTAGCTGGCTTTAAAGGGGCTATTTCTCTTGTCATATCAAGCATATCCCTTTTTTGGATGTCATTCAACACCGTTTGATAGGAAATTTCAAATCCTTTTTCATTAAATTCTTTGCAACGTCTTTTTGCTCTTTCTTGTAATGAAGCTGTTAAAAAAAATTTATATTTGGCTTGTGGTAAAACTACTGTTCCAATATCCCTACCATCCATTATTACATTAGTAGTTAAGCTTAATTTTCTTTGCATATCAACCATAATGCTTCTTATTTCCGGAATTGATGCTATTTTAGATACATATTGGTTGACATGGGGAGTACGAATTAATTCCGTTACATCTTTTTGATTGCAATAAATCCTTTGATTGTTAATACCTTGTCCATTTTCAAAAGTGATTATTGTATTTTGAGTGATTTTTATCAATAAAGACTTATTAGTAATGTCTATTTCTTCTTCAAGAATTTTATAAGTTAAAGCACGATACATGGCACCAGTATCGATGTAAATAAATTTTAATTGTTGAGCCAAAATCTTTGCCACTGTGCTTTTGCCTGCACCTGCGGGTCCATCTATAGCAATCTGAATAGTTTCCTTCATGATAATCTCCTTACCTCGATAATGCCATGCAAATCTTTCTAATTTCATCCATTAAATTGGTAAAATTGTTAAAGGTTAAGGATTGTTCCCCATCCGAATAAGCTTCACTAGGAATAGGGTGAACCTCAATCATTAAACCATCAGCACCTGCTGCTACACTTGCTTTAGCCAAAGGTTTTACAAGTTTCCATTTTCCTGTACCATGACTTGGGTCAACAATAACTGGTAAATGTGATAACTCTTTAATCGCAGGTATTGCTGAAATATCAAGTGTGTTGCGTGTATATGTTTCAAAAGTCCTAATTCCACGTTCACATAATATAATTCGTGAATTTCCTCCAGCCATTAAATATTCTGCAGCTAGTAACCATTCTTCCAAAGTTGCGGCAAGTCCACGTTTTAACATTACTGGTTTATCAATAGTAGAAAGTACTTTTAATAAAGAATAATTCTGCATATTTCGAGACCCAATTTGTAGAATATCGGCATATTTATAAACAATTTCCAAATCTTTTATATCCATAATTTCTGTAATTACTGGTAATCCGGTGAGCTTACCAGCTTCAGCTAAAAAAATTAATCCCTCCACACCCAAACCTTGAAAAGAATAGGGCGAAGTGCGCGGTTTAAAAGCTCCACCACGTAAAATAGTTGCTCCTGCTTTTTTTACAGCATAAGCTGTTTCGATGATTTGCTCCCTACTTTCCACTGCACATGGTCCGGCTATTACCTGTAGCATGCCGGAGCCAATTTCCACTTCATTTACTCTAATAATTGTATTTTCAGGTTTATATTCCCTACTAACTAATTTATAAGGTTTAGCAATAGGAATAACTTTTTCTACACAGTTCATAGCTTCCAAAGCTACAAGATCGGAAATTTTACTATTATTTTTTACTGTTATTACCGGTTGTCCCTCAATTTGATATAATTGAGGTTTTAAATTTTGTTCAAATAATCTATTAAAAAGATAATTAATTTGTTCAGGAGTACTGTTGCGTGATAGTGCAATTATCAAGTAATTTTACACCACCTTATAGTTAGCCCAGATATGAATTATTTTCGGTAAAAAGTTTAAAAATTCATCTATATCAAGTACTAATGCTTCTATATTATTAAATTCTTCTAAAAGTTTTAAATTAATATTTTCTGTGCTTATTTTACCATTATTATTAATTAAAACGTTATATGTTGGATTATTTAATAAGATTATCGGACGGCTATATTCTTGGTTCTTTTTGGAAATTACACCTTGAAGTTTGCAAAAAAATATTAATTCTTCTACTTCATATTTAAGGGAAGTATCGACTTCACCTATAATAGTCAAATAAAAAGGGATTTGTTCAATAATATCCCTTACTTTTTCAGCATTACGTTGGGTTATCGAAAAAACTAAACCTTGAATAGGAAAAGCTTTAAGATATTTAATATCTTTGACGCCAATATTCTTAAGAAAAATTCGCATTAATTATCACCTAATATCGGCAATTTTTAGGTAAA
>JBMNUR010000085.1:0-10441 GCA_050946395.1 Peptococcales bacterium | reverse complement strand
ATGATTCTTGGGAGCAAACTATTTATCTCCAGAAACTATTTTTTGTGACAGCAATAACCTTACTTGCTCAAATTTATTGGGGACATGGCTTGCCTTTAATAGTGGGTCCGGCTTCGGTGCTTTTGGTAGGTATAGTAGCTAGCCAAAGTAGTAGTATTGATTCAGTTTATACTTCTATCATGGTGGGTGGTTTGGTATTAGCAATATTAAGTATGACAGGGTTGTTTGCCTATCTGAAAGTCCTCTTTACCCCTAGGGTAGTTGCCGGCACATTAATCTTAATTGCTTTTACTTTGACACCGATGATTACAAATTTAATCACTACTGCACCTCAAGGGGTTACTGGCTTTTCAAATATTGTTTTTGCCCTTAGTTTTATTCTTTGTATGTTTGTAGCTAATAGAAATGCAAGTGGTATTTGGAAATCCACCTTAATTATTTGGGCGATCTTAATTGGAAGCGTTGTCTATAATTACCTTTTTCCCGGGAAAACAGCCTTGAGTATGGATTATTACTTAGTTTCTACTTTCTTTAAAAAATTTACTTTTAATATAACCTTAGAACCCGGAATGATTATTTCTTTTTTGATTTGTTTTTTAGCTCTTGCTATTAATGATTTAGGTTCCATTCAATCAGTAAGTGAACTTATCCATCCCGATAATAAGGAAAAACGCATAACCCGTGGTATTACTTTTACCGGTTTGGGCAATATTTTATCAGGTTTTTTTGGTGTTATCGGCACAGTCAATTTTTCTTTAAGTCCTGGTGTTATTGTTTCAACAAGATGTGCTTCAAAATATACTTTAGTACCTCTGGGCTTGGGATTAATGATCCTTTCTTTTTTACCTTCGGTAATTGCCTTTATGGGTAGTATCCCCTCTGTGGTCACAGGTAGTGTGTTAGTTTATATTATGTGTTCTCAAATAGCTGCCGGATTGTTGATTGCTTTTAATGCTATGGGGGAGTTCACCTTTGAACATGGTTTGGTCATGGGTTTAAGTTTAATGTTAAGTATATTAACCTCTTTTTTACCGGTGGAAGTATTGAACACTTTTCCTACCATATTGCGACCTATTTTAGGTAATGGCTTTGTAGTAGGTGTACTCACGGTTTTAGTTATGGAACATCTCATTTTCAAACCGCATATTAAATAGTCGGTAGTATTCGTCTATTCGTCAGTTCGTGAGCGAGTGGGCGCGAAATTAGCATCATTGTAATCGCAAGTTCCATGCTACAATACAAAATAGGGCGGAAATAAACTCCGCCCTACATTTACCCTTTCACTCTTTCACTTCTCCACTTTTACCACTATCTTATTGCATCTTTAGCCGCCTGAATTGCCTCATTAGCATATTGAATAGAAAACCCTAAAACCTTGGCAGCTTCTTGGGGATTATGAAATCCAACACTATTGGCTGTAGATATATAATCAAAGTACCAAAATGCTTTACGATAGGTTTCTTGAGCTTGTTTTAATAACTCTTGTTCCACATTAGGATTATTTACAGCAGCTTCAATACTTTCCACAGCACCTATTAATGCTTTTTCGGCTAGATCTAGAAGTTCAGCATGTTGGTCTTGAATATCATAAACTCTGTTTCTTAGATATTCTCCACCTTGGGGATGACATTGGGAACAAGATTCTTCGATAGTGAGAAGAGGACTTACCCACCAGTGGGAAGTTGCTTTCGCATCACCCTCTTTTACATAAGGCATATGACAATCAGCACAAGAAATACCCGCTGCATGGTGGGTGCTTCCCACGAACAGCTCGTAATCAGGGTGCCTGGCCTTAACTAAGCCTGCTTGGGTAATCGGATGCTCCCACTCGGTATATTCTTTCTTCTGGTAATACTCATAAATTTCATCAGCTTTAAGTCCTTCATCCCAGGGAAAAGTTGTTTCTTTAGTCTCGTCCAAAAAGTAATAGGTAACATGGCATTGGGCACATACCAAGCTCCGCATTTCATTTTGAGAAGCTTGAGTGATATCTTTACCCTGCCGTTCAAAGGCCTTAATTAAGGCAGGTCTGCTTATTCGTAATTCGTTAGTTTCTTTATCATGACAATCATAACATCCGATAGGATCAGTTACATGTTCAACCATTTCATCAAACGGAGCAGTATAAAAATCATCACCGTATTTTTCGATTAAATCAGGCACTTGGGGGGACTTACAGGTTAAACATGCTCCACCCGTTTTTTTCCGGGAACCTGGTACACTTTTAATATCATCAACTGCATAAGGGTGACCTCTAGGCTCCCAAAATTCTTCGGAATAACCTAATCCGGCATAAAAGGTTTTTAAGTAAGGAAAGAGATCTAGCTTAGATTCTCGAGCGTTACCACCATATTTGGTTTTGGTATCCGATTGAAGACCTTTACGGTAGCTTTCCCACTGAGTAGGATATATCTTTCCCCAAACCTCATTAGAGGTATAATTTTCAAGAATTTCCGGTGGATTAGGGTTTTTGGCTATTGCATGGAGATTTTTATTATTTACAGTAAATGCTGTATATGTTCCACCCAAAAATATTAATCCTACAACAATACCTATAGTAATAAGTAATTTATTATTGTTCAACTGGTTTACCCCCTTTCTGAAGTAACTGTCTGTTATGTGGCAAATCCCGGTGGCAGTCGAAACAATTTTTTTCTCTATCAGCCAGGGGATAACCTACTTCGTACATGACTCCTTCATGACAGTTCAAACAGTTATTATTAACAACTACTGCTCCATGATTACTAATATGTATACGATCAGGTGTGCGACCAATAACCATATATAAAGCATCCCTGCTTCCCGTGAAAGCTTTATAGAAAGACCCGCTAATATAGTCATGTGGTAGATGGCAGTCTCCGCAAGTACTGTCTTCTTTGTGGGGAGATTCTAAATAACTCTCTACCCATTGATCCATCACATGACACATACCACAGAAATCAGGCCCATCTAGTTTATGAGATAAAACAGGGATTTTCAAGGCTAATATACTTGTAAGACCCAAGGTGCTTAAGATAAGAATTGAGGTTAATAGTTTTTTTTTCATTTTCTACCTACCTTATTTGGTTATATTTGTCACTTATCTAATAATTCATACCCCCATTTTAGTTTTTCTAAACAATAATTTTTAATACTATATTTTAATTTAGCACTTAATTTAGCCATAAATATTTTTTATACATAAAGCAAAAAAGGGCATCCCATGTTTGGATGCCTTTTTAAGATTATTTGATTTAGTAGAAATTTATTTGTACTAAGTAAGTCCTACCCTACATTCTTATCTGTTGTGGGTTATGGGCTTGTTCCATTCCCATGTTCATTCCCATATTCATTCTACCCATTGATCCATTATTGTTCGTAGGAAACGGAGCATAACTTTCCATCATGGTATTGGTAGTCATTTGCTTCATGGTGGGTACTTGATAGTATCCATTTTGGTTCATATACTGCCATACCTCATAAGCCATTTCCGAACAATTATTGGAACCTTGTTGAATCATTCTTCTCAGATTGGGATCCGCACATTCTAAAGCTGCCAATGTTTTTACAAGTGCTGACGCTTTATGACATCCAAGCATACCACTGGCAATATCTCTATCATCTAGTTGATTTGGAGATGCATTAGGGGTTTGGGGTTGAGGGTTATTTAGTCCATATTTTGGTTGAGCAAGCTTTGGAGCACGATAAGGGGCTCCCATGGAAACACCTTGTGCATTAAAAGCTTCCACCATGTTATTATACTCTTGGGCCATAAATTGCAGTTGTTGGTCTAAAATTGAACCTAGTTGTTGATCACTAACATGAGGTCTGTAAAGTTTAAATTGATTAATACCATCAATCGTATCCGTTAAAACTTCATGCAATTCCATTACTTCATGTGCTCCGAAATTTGCTGCCATAATAAATCCACTCCTTTAAGTATTAAACTTCAATAAGTATTATTTACAAGTTCTACAAATATAATCAAATTAATTATGGATATTATTACCACATATAATCTTATGATTATCGGAAATGTTACTTATGAAAGAAGTACTATTTAAAAGGAAGGTGTCTTTCCTTTTGTCATCAAAAATTGAGACAATGGTAGGTATGCTCTTCGTATAATAGGCTAGTAGGATTTGATGATAATAAATTAAAGGTCATGGCGATAGAAGAGCAAAGTGCCTCTCGGCTAATTAGTACAATTCAACAAATATGTATTAATATGGGCCAAAAGTTAAACAACCTTGAAAGCTACTTAAAAAATAGTTAATAAGAGGTGGATGATAGATAAATGAAAATTATTGACAATTACATTCGCTCATTGGTAAACGAAACAATTGATAAAGGACTTACTCGTATATCTAATGATCAATACATAGAAAATCTTTTCGAGATGGTTCCTGCTTCTAAAAAGGTGGGCATTATTAATCTAGTGGAACTGGTAATGCGAGCCACTCAAGGTATGCCTATTCCAAGGCCTCTTGGGAGCCATTTTCACTTTTCGCCCTGGGAACAACTATTATTTAATCCAGTTCATCTTTTCCGGTTTCCTACTCCAGAAAATGTGGGAATAGGTACCTCTGTTACTATTGGTAAAAATACAAAAAAGCCACTTACCCTGGCCATACCTATAATGATTGCTGCCATGTCTTTTGGAGGTGCATTAAGTAAAAGTGCTAAAATTGCCTTAGCCAAAGGTGCTTCGATGGCGGGGACAGCAACCAATACAGGTGAAGCAGGTTTAATGGAAGAAGAGAGAAATGAAGCCCACCTTCTCATCGGGCAATACAATCGGGGTGGGTGGATGAATACCCCGGAAAAATATAAACGGCTTGATGCAATCGAAATTCAATTAGGTCAAGGTGCTCAAGGCTCTAGTCCCCAGCGTACATCTGTTAAGAATATTGGAGAGGATTATCGAGAAGTTTTTGAATTAGCCGAAGGTGAAGATGCTATTATTCATTCTAATCTTCCCGGTATTAATAATAAGGAAGATTTTATCCAATTGGTTCGGAAATTAAAAGATGAAACTGGTGTACCCGTTGGTTTAAAAATTGCTGCATCACACCATTTAGAAAAGGAATTAGAAATTGCTCTAGAAGCGGAAGTAGATTTTGTAACAATAGATGGGGCGGAGGGAGGAACCCACGGGGGTGCTCCAACTTTATTGGATGACTTAGGACTACCCACCTTATTCGCCATAAATAGGGCAGCACAGTTCTTTATTAATAAACAAGTTTTTAAAAAGACTAATATTATTGCAACGGGCGGGCTGGTAACACCTGGGCAAATGCTTAAAGCTATGGCCCTTGGAGCTGATGCGGTATATATAGGAACTGCGGCAGTAATGGCTTTGGTTAGTGAACAAATGTATGAAACAGTACCGTTTGAACCACCCACAAGCCTGGTAGTCTATACAGGAAAAATGACAGATAAACTTGATGTGGATACTGGAGCCATGAGTTTGTTTAGATATTTGAATGCCTGTGTCAAAGAGATGGAGTTAGTTGCCTTTTCTATGGGCAGGACAACTCTTTCTGAAATAGATAAGTCAGATCTATGTTCACTGGATCCTTTTCTTTCTAAAGCAACCGGGATAAAATTAGGATACATATCTGATGAAGAACAGGAACGTTTTTTCACTGAAAATCAGCCGTTTTTTTCTCCTTATTCACAACCTGAAAAATATAAAAATGAAGTAACCTTACCTCTTCACTAAGCTCAGTCAATCTGCTGGGCTTTTTTATTTTGGGTTCTACTTGTTTTTTCCAGCTTTATAAGAGGATTTTCAATTAAAAAAGCGAAATTAGGCAATAAGACAGGTTTAGTAGGGGGATCGAGTCTTTTCTTAAAATAAATAGAAATTTTAGGTTAAGTTTGGAGTGGGTAATGTGGTTAAAATAAAGTTTGGAACAGATGGTTGGCGGGGTATAATTGCTGACGATTTTACATTTGGTAATTTGGCCTTAGTGACTCAGGCAATCGCCAATTATCTCTTAAAGTCTAATAAATCGGAACAACAAATAGTGGTAGGGTATGACAACCGCTTTCTGTCGGATAAATTTGCAATAAAGGTTAGTGAAGTTTTAACTGGGAATGGCATAAAGGTCTTATTAACCGAAAGTGCTACTCCCACACCAATCACGGCCTTTATGGTTAAGGATAGAAATACTGATGGTGCCTTCATGATTACCGCAAGCCATAACCCTTACTATTATAATGGGATTAAATTTATTCCGGAATATGCTGGCCCTGCCCATCAAGGGATTACCAGCCAAATAGAAAAAGAACTGGAACAGATTACAGCTTATAAATCTTTAGATTTTGAGCAAGGGAAAAGTTCGGGTTTAATAGAATATTATCAACCTAAAGATAATTATTTTTCTCATTTGGATCAATTAATTGATAAAAACCTAATAATAGAAAGGCGACCTAAAATAGCGGTAGATTATTTATATGGAGCAGGAATTGGCTCTATTGAAAGTTATTTAGGTGATTTAGTAGAAATTAAGGTTTTACATAACGCTAGGGATCCCTTATTTAATAACTCTTATCCTGACCCAGTAGAAAAAAACTTAGGTGAATTACGGGAAAAAATTATCTCCTTTAATGCTGATTTGGGAATTGCCTTTGATGGTGATGCTGACCGTTTTGGCATAATGGATGAAAGAGGTGTATTTTATTCTCCTAACCAAATTGCTTCCTTATTATTACCCTATCTTATTGAAACTAGGGGATTTCACGGCCCTGTTTACCGTACAGTTGCCACAACACATCAACTTGATAAAATAGCTAATACTTTTAAAATGGACTTAATAGAAACTCCCGTTGGTTTTAAATATATTGCTGAAGGTTTCTTAAAAGATGATGCTATTTTTGGTGCGGAAGAAAGTGGCGGAATGAGCATAAAAGGGCATATTCCGGAGAAGGACGGGATATTGGCCAGTCTTTTAGTAGTGGAAATGTTAGCTCGTAGGCAAAAACCTTTAAGCCAATTATGGGCGGAAAACTGCCAAAAGTTTGGTAAGCTTTATCAGGAAAGAGTTGACCTTGAAGTAACTAAGGAGAATAAAACAAAAATAATTGATAAGGTTAATAATTTTAATGAAAAAACAATTGGCGATTGGGAATTAAAGGACCTAATCACCATAGATGGCAAAAAATTTATCTTTGATGAGGCTTGGTGTTTGGTACGTCCATCCGGCACCGAAAATGTCATTAGAATTTATTTTGAAGCTGACAAAGAAGATATACTTGCAAAATTAAAGAAAGATATTTTAGCTTGGCTGCTCTAATCAAGGTTAAGATTAGGTTTATTAATGTAGACAAACTCCATATTTATCAACGTTACGCTGGCTCAGACAATTTATTGTGAATGAACTCAACGGCTTCAGGAATTAGCAAAACTCCCCGACACTTAATTGCAATAATTAACTCTGCATCTTGAATAAAGAATAGTATGTATCATGAGTTTCCAATTAAGTGTCGGGTCAAACAGTTGCTAATTCTAGTCTTCAGCCGTCTGCGTTCTTTTTATCTAAACTCGCCAAATGCTTCACTTAGCCTAAATGAAAGAAAAAAGTTTTAGGTGGCATAAGTGCAACTAGGGCTTTCGCTTAAAGCCTGTGGTCGTCCACTTTCAATTTTGCTGTTTATATTTGAGGTGATTGGTTCGTGGGGCTGGGCAAAAATATAAGATTTAAACATTATTTAATTCTATTGTTACCGGTCGGTATTTTATTGGCTAATATTACTGCATTTTTTCCGGAATTAATTGAAAATGTGTATTCTACCGGATTATATCCCAATGTGGTCCAAATTTTTAGTATTTTTACCGGTATCTTTCCTTTTTCGGTGGGCGAATTAATTGTAATAATTTTTGCTTTACTAATTATCCATAGCCTTATTTATAATTTAAGAAAAGGTAAGATTCGTCAGTTTTTTATTAATACATTAGTGGCAGTAAGTGTAATTTATTTCGGTTTTGTAATTATATGGGGCCTGAATTATAATCGTTTACCTTTTGCTGAAATTGCTAATTATAATCTACAGCCAGTAACTAGGGAGGAACTTATTTTAGTTTGTGAAGATCTAATTGATAGGGCCAATACATTACGGGAAAAGGTTGATGAAGATAGTAATGGTACAATGCAAATTAATGGTGGTCAGTCCGATATTTTTAGCCGGGCTAGTTTAGGGTATGAAAAGGCAGCAGAAAAATTTCCGGAATTAGGAGGCAGGTATGGCAGGCCCAAAGGAGTTATGATAAGTAAGGTTATGGCCTATGCCGGTATTTCCGGTATATATTTTCCTTTTACCGGGGAGGCCAATGTCAATACCTTGACACCAGATTATTGTCTTCCTAGTACAGTAACCCATGAAATGGCTCATCAACGAGGCTTTGCCCGGGAAGATGAGGCCAATTATATCGCTTATTTGACATGTGTTTTGCACCCGGATTTTGACTTTCAATATTCCGGGACTTTTCTAGCAATGCGTAATGCTATGTATGCCCTTTCTCAATATGATTATAAAACTTATCTTGAATTAAGGAAAAAATATAGTGAGGGTATAAAAAGTGATTTAGCTGATTTAGCGGCTTTTTGGGAAAAGTATGAGGGACCCATGGAGAGAATATCTAGCGAGATTAACGATATTTACCTGAAAAGTAACAGGCAGATAGATGGAATATATAGCTATAATCGCATGGTGGATTTATTAGTTGCCGAATATCGTTAACAATCTTTCGCCCAAATGGGCGATTTTTTTTTGGTCATTATTGACAAAACCAATTAAGTAGAGTATTATCTAATTAGGCAATCACTTAATTATGAGAGGGTGAGGTAGTGGAGCATATTGTGCAGATATTTAAGGCACTTGCTGATGAAACAAGACTTAAGATTTTAATTATCTTAGCAAAAAGGAGGATTTGTGCAAAAGGTATCGCTAAACATTTAGAAATTTCAGAGGCAGCTGTATCACAGCATTTAAAGGTACTTAAAGAAGCAAGTATTATTGTGGGGGAGAAAGTAGGCTACTATGTTCATTATGATATCCAAGAGCCGGTTTTGTCAGAAATAATAAAATTTATTGAGCAAATGCAACATAATCAAATGCAAAATGGCTGTAAGCTAAATATTCATATTCCCGAAGACTGCAATGTGAAATGTAAGGCTAGCCAAGATAGCTGCTGTCATAAAAATAAAGATTGATAAAAATCCGTCTTAAGTTAAACCCCAAAAAATTTACTGAAGTAAGGAGAAATAAAAATGAACAGTTTTATTATGTATACAGTTGCCCTTCTTCTTTTGGCTATTTCCTATCATAAAGATAAGAAAAAAACGAAGGCATCTTTAAAGAAAGCATGGAAATCCTTGGATCATATATTACCTCAGTTTATTGGAGTAATCGCACTTATTGGAATACTTCTTGCAATTTTTAATCCTGAACTAATCTCCCAATTAGTAGGAGAAGAGTCAGGATGGCTGGGGGTAGTTTTAGCAGCAATTATTGGTTCTATTACATTGATTCCGGGCATGGTAGCATTTCCAACTGCAGCAATGTTATTACAAGGTGGAGCGGGATACATGCAGATTGGGGCTTTTATTTCTACTTTAATGATGGTAGGTGTGGTCACCATGCCTGTTGAAATAAAGTATTTTGGTAAAAAATTAACGATTATGAGAAACGCATTAGCATTTGTATTTTCCTTTATTGTTGCCTACATAATCGGAAAGGTGGTTACCGGAGCATGAATTTAGTGAAAAAATATAAATTTTTTCTTTCAACTTTAGTTATAATGGCGATTATGGTTTTAATTAATAAAGAACTAGGCCTAAAAGCCTTTATTACTACCGGATATAACTTAAAAGAAATGCTTCTAATCATACCACCGGTTTTTCTGTTGTTGGGATTATTAGATGAATGGGTTCCTAAACAGACTATGATGAAGTATATGGGTGAAAATTCAGGTCTAACAGGTATCATTTTAGCATTTGTTTTAGGGTCTGCTGCTGCAGGGCCACTTTATGGAGCTTTTCCAATTGCTGCCGTATTTATGAAAAAGGGAGTAAAACTTAGCAATATCTTAATTTTTATCGGTGCATGGTCCACTACCAAGATTCCTATGTTTTTATTTGAACTGTCTGCTTTGGGGGCAACCTTTGCAGTTACTAGATTATTAATAAATATTCCCGGTATAATAATTATTGCATATATTTTAAATTCCATGGTCAAGGAAAGTGAAGTTAAAAGAATTTACGAAAATGCTCAATCATTAGCTAATTAAAAAAAGCGCTTTAATGCGCTCTTTTTGCTAGTATATCTAAATTGTGCTTTACTTCTTCTTATTCCTAGCCATGGACAACCTATGTAAGTGATTATTATTGGCTTTTTATTTTTTATTAAAGCAAATGATAAAAGTTGTACCTTTATTATTGGACCTAACTTTAATTAT
>JBMNUR010000084.1:0-10527 GCA_050946395.1 Peptococcales bacterium | reverse complement strand
GAAGTATCAGGCTATTGTGTCGACGAGCCTTTGTCGCCATTAATATTTAGTGCGGATTTAATAGTTCTTGCTACGGAATCAATCTTAAAAATACTTCCTAAAGGAATTCTAGAAAAAGTCAACGGTGAGATTATTTTAGCAAGGCGGGCTATTGATTTTAGAAATATTTATAAGCTTCTGGATATACCTCCTAAAACAAAGGCTATGTTGTTTAATGATCGTAAGGAAACTGCTGAAGAAGTAATATCATTGCTATATGGCATGGGTTTTGAACATGTCTGGTTAATACCGGTGTATCCCGACCATCCTAATCCACCAAGGGTAGAATTGGCAATTACACCAGGGGAGGCTGCTTTAGTACCTCCCGGGGTTCGGGAAGTTATAGATATTGGGACTCGAGTATTAGACCTATCGACTTTAATAGAGATATTAATTAAGTGTGACTTATTGGATGAAAAAGCTAATATGCTTTCAGCTCGATATATGAGTAATATGATTGATATAAGTAGACGTTTAGCAGAAAGTCTTTCCGAAAATGAGAATAATAACAAATTGCTAAATGCAATAATTCAAAAAATCAATAATGGCGTTATCGCTACAGATATTAATGGAAATATTATGATTTGTAATAATACTGCCGAAAAAATCATCAATCTTTCTAGAGATAAAATTTTAGGAGCAAATGCGGATGATGTTTTACCAAGCTTAGGTATTAATCGTCCTTTAAATACAGGGAAAGCCGAAAATGAAGTTCCGGAACATATAAATAACCATAATATTCTTGTTAATAGAATTCCTCTTGAAAATAATAATGTTATTAATGGGGCGCTTTTTACCTTTTATGAGTTTAGTGAAGTTGAAAAAATTGAAAACAAATTAAGAGGGCATTTATATGCTAAAGGGCATGTTGCTAAATACTCTTTTCATAATATTTTAGGAACCAGTTCAGTCCTAAAAAAACAAATAAAAAATGCCGAAAAATTTGCATTGCTGGATTCTACCGTCGTGATCCAGGGGGAAAGTGGTACCGGTAAAGAGTTAATGGCCCATGCTATACACAATGTATCACCGCGAAGAAAAAAGCCATTTGTAGCTATCAATTGTGCGGCCCTACCACGGGATCTTCTGGAAAGTGAATTATTTGGTTTTGAAGAAGGTACTTTTACCGGTGCGCGTAAAGGTGGCAAGGTGGGATTATTTGAGCAAGCTCATCTAGGTACAATTTTTTTAGACGAAATTGGAGAAATTCCGTTAGAAACCCAGGTTAAACTTTTACGGGTTCTTGAAGCTAAAGAAGTAATGCGAATTGGTAGTGACCGAATATTACCAATAGATGTACGGGTTATTGCCGCGACTAATCGGAACCTAAAGAAATTAGTGGAGGAGAAAAGGTTTAGAGAGGATTTATACTTTCGTCTAAATGTACTTAAAGTATTTATGCCACCATTAAGAGAACGAAAAGAAGATATCTGTTTATTAGCTGATTTTATCCTTGCAGAATTCGGAAAATCAGTAAAGGAATTCTTGAGTAAAGAGATGATTAACTGGTTAGAGGATTATAGTTGGCCGGGTAATGTAAGAGAACTACGAAATATTATGGAATTTTTAATTGCAACTGTTCCAGAAAGAAAAGCATATATCGATGATCTTCCAGTTGATTATTTAGAAGTAAATGAATTTTGTGAAAAACCAGACTCGGATAAACCTATCCAAGACAGTTCGTTAATAGTTAATGATAACCTACCTCTAAATATTAATGGTATGACACTGTTAGAAGAAGATGTCATAATTTTAAAATTATTGTCGGATTATGGTGAGTGTGGCATGAATTTAGGGAGAAGGAAACTAAAGGAACTGGTAGCCCATAAAGGATTGTTTTTATCGGAGGATAAAATAAGAAGCAGGCTTAAAGTATTGGAACAGAAAAAGTTGGTTAGTATTTTTATTGGCAGAAAAGGTTCAGAGATTACTAAACATGGCAAGGAACTTTTAGAAATGTTAGAGAAAACATCATAGATTTCGAAAATAATTTCAATATAGAAGCTACCTTTTGTTAGGTAGTTTTTTATTTGGGGCAAAAAGGGTGTAAAACTGGGCGAATACTGTTAATTAAGTAAAAAAGGCTCTTTTATTAAAGGTTATGTACACTTTAAAATTGGCATAAAACTTGCAATCTAATGAAAAGTAAAAGAAAACATTTCATTTAGGGAGGCAATAATTATGGCAGAAACTAAAGATATAATTAAAGAGTTAGTAGATAAGGCGAGAATAGCCCAAAGAAAAATTGAAGATTACACCCAGGAGCAGATTGATGAGGTTTGCTTATCTATTGGTTGGCAAATGTATAATGACGAGAATATTTCAAAGATGGCCGAGTTAGCAGTGGAAGAGACAAAAATGGGTATCTATGAAGATAAAATGCAGAAGCACAGAGCCAAGGTGCTTTGTGCGATGAGAGATATTAAAGTTGGCAAATCAGTGGGTCTTATTGAAAGAGATGAAGAAAAGGGAATTTCTAAATACGCAAAGCCTGTAGGTGTAGTAGGTGCATTGACACCTGTTACTAATCCTACTGCAACTCCGGCTGTTAATGCTTTAAGTATTGTCAAAGGGAGAAATTCTGTTATTTTTGCTCCCCATCCTGGGTCTAAGAAAAGTTCAAAATTAGCAGTAGAGTTAATGCGCAAAGGCCTAAAAAAAGTAGGTGCTCCGGAAGATTTGGTTCAGATTATTGAAGAACCTTCTATTGATTTGACCAATGAACTAATGAAACAGGTTGATCTAGTTGTTGCTACCGGGGGTAGTGCTATGGTAAAAGCAGCATATTCTAGTGGCACTCCAGCCTATGGAGTTGGGCCGGGTAACTCCGTACAGATTATTGCGGAAGATGCGGATGTAGCTGATGCGGCAGCAAAAGTAGCAATGAGTAAAGTCTTTGATAATGCAACATCGTGCTCCTCGGAAAACTCCATAATTGTGCATAAGGATATTTATAATAAGGTTCTTGAAGAACTCATTAAACACAACGGATATCTCCTAAACCGCGAAGAAAAGAAAAAGCTTGGGGCCTGGATGTGGAGACTCAATAAGAACGGGCATATCGGGTTAAATCCGCAAGTTGTTGCTCGTTCAGCAATAAAGATTGCCAGAGATGCTGGCTTTGAGATTCCAGATAACACTAGAATTCTTTTAGTTGAAGGCGAAATGCCTGTTGTGAGTGATAATTTTGCAGGGGAAAAAATTTCTCCGGTTTTGACTATCTGGAAATGTTCTGACTTTGCGGAAGGATTTAAAATACTAACCGAGCTAACAGACTTAGCAGGAACCGGCCATTCTTGCGGAATACACACTTTTAATCAAGAGTATATCAAGGTTTTAGCTGAAAAAATGAAAACAAGCAGGATAATGGTCAGGCAGCCTCAAGCCCAAGGCAATGGTGGAAACTTCTTCAACGGTATGCCGGGGACGAATACCCTTGGTTGCGGTACTTGGGGTGGAAATATAACTACCGAAAATATTCATTATCGCCATTTTATCAATGTGACCTGGGTATCTGAGCCTATTACACCTCACAAGCCAACAGATGAGGAAATGTGGGGAGAATTTTGGGTAAAGTTTGGGAAATAGTCTACTATCTACCGGGCAAATATGGGAAAACAAGCAGTGGTATGGTTAATAAATGGGAATTGTAGTTTCGTTTATCAATATCTAATGAAATATAAGATAGGGAGGCGGGGTTGTTATTTAATGGGCATAGGTTATGCTTTAATGGAAGAGTTAAAAAAGTAACACAAAGGGGGATAACTAACCCAACTACCTACAACACCTGCAATAATAAATGCCACTTATGATGCTGTGGGAGTAAGAATATATGATCTACCGGCTACTCGAGAAATAATATTGTATGCTCTTAAAAAACATTTCCTGATATTCTCCCAAAACCCCCCTTTTAGGATCCTAAACAGGATCCAATTTTCTTTAGCAATGCAGAAAAATTCACCAAATTTTTTATAATGAACTGAAAAGGTAACGGTATTTATCCGGATAAGGATACTTTTTCTAATAAAGCCTCCGCAACTTTGACATCTACCCCATGTCGTAATTATCTTTGCTTACCGACAGACGGCTCCGAAAACACAAATAATTATAAGCTTCCTGTCTGTAAAACAATTTTTACACGTATGGGGACCCCATCTGTCAGGAATTCCCTTCGGTACCTTAGTGGTGTAGTGATAGTTTTGTCTCTGGACTCACCAAAAAAGTTAATAAACTATTCAATTTGGAAATCTTGTAAGTACATTATTTGTTAGTTATAAAGTTGTTGACATAGTGATAAATTTACCTTATTCTTAATATGAAAATGTAATTTGATAAATACAAATATTATGTAATTTCAATAAACTTTGTTATTGAAATTAGTTAGTATTTCTATATGGTTAATGTTTCCCCGTTAACTTACTTATAGAGTATAACCTAACTTACGGAAGAGGAATGTCTTTTGTGGGTTAGGTTTTTTTATTTATCATTTTAACTAATTTAAGGGAGTGTGTTATTATGCAATTTGGTTTTATCGGTTTGGGCCAGATGGGTGGGGGGTTAGCTCGTAACCTAATTAGAGTTGGTAAAAATGTAAAGGTCTTTGATTTAAATCCTGAGGCAGTTTCCAAAACCTTAGCAGCTGGTACAACTGGTGTTGCTGCGAAGGATAAGGATGATTTGGCTGATGTTGACGTGCTGTTTACCAGTTTACCTCTACCTCAGCATGTAGAGGGAGTCATGCTAGGTGAAGAAGGCTTACTTAATAAAATGAAAAAGGGTGCTACACATATTGAAGTTAGTACTATCGACCCTCAGACAGCACGTAGATTGTCAGAAGCAGCTGAAGCAAAGGGAATTGAGTATTTACAATGCCCTCTAGGATTGACCCCCAAGCAGGCTGAAGAAGGTACTTGCCCAATTTACGTTGGCGGTAAAAAAGAAGTTTATGAAAAGATGAAGAAAATACTGGAAATTATAGGTGGCCAGGTTAATTATATGGGTGAGGTTGAAGCTTCAGCAGCATTTAAAATTATTAGTAATTTGATTGGCATGACCAATTTAGCTACTCTTTCTGAAGGAATTAGGCTAGGTGAAAAGGCGGGCATTGACCCTAAAATGTTAATTGACTTATTGTCGGAAACTGGAGCATATAGTTTTCAAATGAAAGTTAGGGGCCCCTGGATTATTAACAATGATTTTGAAAATAGATTTGGTTTAGACTTAGCCCTTAAAGACGTTCGATTAGGTTGTGAAATGGCAGATGCTTGGGGAAATGGGGCAAAAGCTATGCGAGTTGCCATGGAATATTTTAAAGAAGCAAGTGCTCAAGGATATGGGAAAGAAGACTGTAATGCGGTCTTTAAGGTAATTAGTTAACTGAAAGAGATAAACTGTATATCTATGTATAAAATTTAATTGCAATTTTTTATAAAAAAATTTCTTATATTGAATATTGTTAAAAAGACCTTTATAATAACATTATGAAGGTTTAAAAGATTCAATAAAATATGCTTCGGGTAGGTGAATGATATGGCGGAGAGAAAATGTGTTTACGTCTGTGGCAATTCTCGGTGTCCTGATAATTCTTCTATAGGAAGTGTTTACGAAACTTTTGCAGTAGAATTGGTGATAGACTTAAGAACAGAAAAAATAATCGACGCATCATGTCTATTACTGACCGATACCGGAAGAAACTTTGTCAAATCTTTGCTGGTAGACAGGCACGTTATTGATGACTTTAACAACATTATAGAAGATGTTGAACTTTATTATCAGGCCGTACCTCAAAAAGCACTGGTATGCGCCTTAAAAGTTGCCCAAAATCGATACAAACAAAGTCGGCAAAAAATAAGTGATAAAGTTTTAACTCTTCAAGAAAAATGTGTTTAAAATTGATTGAATTATTTTAATATAGTTAGTGTATTTAATCTGGAGTTTAGGATGATTACAGACTCCGCCCATTAAATACAACCTAGCTTACAAAGGGATTCGATGCCGTTTTGTTTGTTAGGTTGTATTTTTATTTTAGGATATTAGTAACAGGAAGGAGGATAGTTTTACGGTTAATATTTTTAAAATAAAGGGAGGAAATTTTCACTATGAAAAAAAAGATGTTTTTGTATTGTTTAGTGCTAATTTTAAGTCTTAGTTTAGTTTTGACTGGTTGTGCTTCAAAAAATGAAGAAAATAAGGAAGGAAATCAAACTGAAGCGCCTAAAAAAGATAAAATAATAATTAAATATACTCATGGCGTTGATACTAATAGCCCACACCAACATGTTGGTGAAAAATTTAAAGAATTGGTAGAAAAATATACTGACGGTCAAGTTGAAGTTCAGATTTTCCCCAATGGTCAATTAGGCAGTGAACAACGTGGTTTTCAGGATGTTCAGAATAACGTAGTACAAGCCACTTCGATGGCTGTAAATAATGCCTCTCCATTTGCTCCAAGCTTGGGGTTCTTTGATTTACCATATATTTTCTCCAGTAGAGAAGAATTTACTAAAGTTATTGATACCCTATGGGATGAAATAAATGAGAAAATGATTGCTGAATCAGGTAACAGAGCCATTATCTGGTTTGACCAGGATTTCAGAGTTTTAACAACTAAAGACAAACCTGTTAGAACCCTTAATGATTTAAAAGGCTTGAAAATTCGTGTCCCACAGAATCCATTACAGTTAGGTGCATTTAAGGCATGGGGCTGTGACGCTACACCAATTGCTTGGGATGAAACATTTAATGCTTTACAACAAGGTGTAGTCGATGGACAGGAAAACCCTCATTCTGTAAACCTAGCTTCCTCTTTCCAAGAAGTGCAAAAATATATAACGCAAATTAACTATAAAATGTGGATTGGTCCGGTAGCAATGAATGAAAAATGGCTACAAAGTCAACCGGAAGAAATCAGAGATGCTATCATTAGGGCTGGTAAAGAAGCGATGTTATGGGAACGCGAATATATTGCTGAAAAATCTGCTGCAGATCTAAAAGCACTTACAGATGCTGGTATGGAATATTTAGGACCTCCTGAGGATGAAGCACTTTGGCAAGAAAAGGCGATGGAAATTTGGCCGGAATTTTATGACACAATTGGCGGGACGGAACTTTTAGAAAAGGTAATGGATGTATTAGGCCGCGAGATGCCTAGATAGCAGTGAGCCTCATGGTAAAGACATCATGGGTTGGAGGGAGTAGGTTAAATTGAAAAGAAAGATTGCCTGGTTATATGATAACTTTGAAGAAATAGCTAGTTCAATTTTCCTGGTATGTATTATTGCATTTCTTTTTATTCAGGTATTTTTTAGGTATGTTGTAGGCAAGTCTATACCCTGGACAGAAGAACTTTCCCGTTTCTGTTTCTTATGGATGGTTTATCTATGCACTAGTCTTGCCGCTAAAGAAGGTAGGCATATTAGAGTAACAGCTCAATTTAAATTGTTTCCGCACAAAATTCAGAGTGCTTTGGTTATATTTGCCGATCTGATTTGGATGATATTTAATGTAGTCGTGGTTATTGAGGGGATAAAGTTGTATCAACAAATGAGTGAATTTCCACTAATATCTCCGGTTCTTACCTGGAATGTAAAGTATATAGTATTGATTATACCAATAGCATTTGCTATGCAAATAATACGTACTATTGAACGATATTACAGGTGGGTAAAGGCAGGTGCTACCGAAAGGCTCATCCAGTACGAAGAAGAAGGGGTTGAGGTAGAAAATGTCACTTGAATGGATGATTTGGTTATTGCTATTTGGTGCATTACTATTGGGTGTGCCCATTTATGCTGCACTAGGTATGGCAACGACTATCGCTTTATTACTCTCCGATATCCCTCTTTCCATAATTCCCTTGGATTTATTTAAAGTTTCAGAAATGTTTCCTCTGATTGCTGTCCCGGCTTTTGTTTTTGCCGGAGCATTAATGGAAAGAGGGGGGATGGCTCAACAGATTGTTGATGTGGCATCTGTTGCAGTAGGTAAAGTACGGGGTGGTTTAGCGATTGTTACAATTATTGGGTGTATGTTTTTTGCTGCAATGATTGGTTCCGGACCAGGAACAGTGGCGGCCATGGGTGCTTTAATGATACCTTCGATGGTTCGCAATGGTTATTCAAAAGATTATGCGGCGGGAGTTAGTGCTACCGGTGGAACTATAGGAATACTTATCCCACCTAGTAATCCTATGATTATCTATGGTGTAGTAGGTAACGTTTCAATAGCCACTCTATTTATGGCTGGTTTTATCCCTGGTTTTTTAGTGGGAGGGATGCTTATGTTAACCTCCTACATAATTGCACGCAAAAAAGGTTATAAAGGTTCTACTGTTACGTATACCTTTATGGATTTCCTAAAGATTACCAAAAGGAGTTTTTGGTCGTTAATGGCACCGGTTGTAATTCTAGGTGGAATTTACGCAGGGATATTTACTCCAGTTGAGGCTTCAATCATAGCAATTGTCTATGCAGCTATTATCGGCGTATTTGTAACTAAAAAACTGGGTTGGAAGGAGCTTTTGGAAAGTTTTAAATTAACTAATGCAACAACAGGAACGGTATTAATAGTTGTTGGGGTATCTTTGTTATTTGGAAGATTTGTAACAATGTATCAGGTTCCCCAAAAACTAGCTGAAGTAGTATTAGGAATAAGCACAAATCCCCATATAGTTTTGATAATGATTACATTGTTTTTATTTTTCCTTGGGATGTTCATGGAAACCTTAGCTACGGTAGTAATTTTAACGCCTGTGGTATTACCAATGCTTACGCAAATTGGAGTTGATCCGGTTCATTTCGGAATACTGTTGGTAATGACTAATGAAGTAGCTATGTTGACCCCGCCCTTAGGTGTCAACCTATTTGTTGCAATGGGTTTAACGGGTCTACCTTTAGAAAGAATGGCGGTGGCAGCGCTACCCTTTATGTTTGCAGTAATAATCTGTGTATTTATTGTTCTCTTCTTCCCCGAAATACCTCTATTCTTGCCTAGATTACTTAGTGGATATGGTATGTAAATAAAAGAGAAGGTGGCTTAGACCACCTTCTTAAAAATTATTCTCAATTTTTTAAACAATTGCTCGGTATATCATAAAAATCGTGGCACAGTGAGTAGACGGATTGCACACAATAAAACATAATTAGGGTTGATGATAATGTATATTCCTTTTTTACAAGATTTTAAAAAGCCCTTTACCATTTCTATCCCGGCCAAAATTATTTTCGGGATTGGTTCAATAGATAAAATAATTGATGAATTAATATTCTTGAAAATAAAAAAGCCATTAGTGGTAACTGATCAGGGGATAATTTATTCCGGGATATGGGAAATAATTGAACGTATCTTAAAAAAAAATAATATTGAATACGAGATATTTAGCCAGCTAAAATTAAACCCAACATACCCAATAATAAAGAAAGGAACCCATAAATATATCAATAACTTTTGTGATGGAATAATCGCTTTAGGCGGTGGAAGCACAATTGATACTGCAAAAGTAATTGGAATACAGGTAAACGAAGGAAAACCTATTAATGAATATGTCAGATTTAATAATAAGTTAGAAAGAGATATACCTTCGTTAATAGCAATACCTACTACAATTGCTACAGGGTCGGAAATTAATTATAAAACAATATTAATAGATAGCAAAAGTAAGTATAAACATAATTATTTTAGCCCTAAAATTGCTCCAAAAACAGTAGTATATGACCCACAGCTTTTAGCGACACTTCCAGTCAAGCTCGCGGCAGCATCAGGGATTGCTTCATTGACTAAGGCAATAGAATGCTATGTTGCTAAGGATGCTACATTCGTCACAGACCTATTTAATATTGAGGCTATAAGACTAGTTGGTTCTAGTTTGAGGCAATTCGTAGCTGATCCAAGTAATTTGGATTATGCTGTGAAAATACAGTTAGCATCAATTTTAACTGCAATTTGTTCACTAAATTTGGAGAATGGAATTGTAAGTTTCATGGCTAATCCTTTAGAAGATTGCTTGGATATTCACTATGGTGTCGCTTGCGGGATAATGTTACCCCATGTAATGCAGTGGAATTTAATTGCTAATCCGGATAAATATGCCCTTATAGCTGAATTCCTCGGTGAAGAAATAAATGGTTTTTCCGTGGTTGATAGATCGGTAAAGGCGGTTTGCGCCATACAAAAACTTGTTTTAGATATTGGAATGCCTACTTCCCTAACTGAGATAGGATTTAAATTTGAAATGATTGAAGATATTGTACAAAATCTTGTTGAAAATTTTGGCTCAAATGGAAACCCAAGGATAACAACTAAAGAGGATATTATAAATTTATATAACTTCGCGATGTAGACAGAAATGAAAGATATTAAGATTTTGGAGGTACAATCTTTAATGAGTAAAGTTTTAGTTGCAAATGCCAATAAATGTATTGGTTGCAGAATTTGTGAGCAATGGTGTAGCATGAGCCATTTTCAAGTAGGTAATTCAAAAAAATCAAGAAT
>JBMNUR010000083.1:0-10527 GCA_050946395.1 Peptococcales bacterium | reverse complement strand
TAGAGCAAGATTACTGGTGCAAATATTTGGTTTCTATGATAGGGTATCTAACACGAAGGTATTCATCTAGGGGGAAGGGTGGGTAAAATCCTCAAAGAGCCTTTTGCCAAACGGCTCATTTTGATGATAGTCGATGGAGCCTTGCTTGCTTGCGCCAACGTAATTGCGTCGTGGGTGGTTTTTCGTACCCGTTCGGCTCTGCTTAATCCCATTGTCCATATCAATAGTGTCGGAATTCTCATCCTCCTGATGCTCGTGCAGTTCTATCGGATCCGGATCAGCGAATCCTCGCTGGATGTGATCGTCCGTTCCCTGGGCAGCTTTCTCCCCGCCCTGATCATCGGATCCTTCATCGTGAGATGGAATCACGGTGCCCGTTCCCCGTGGATTCCGTTTCTGGTTACAGCGGATATCTTCGGGTTCGGAGCGATTCTGCTCGTCCGGGTGAGCTATCGACTCTATCTGAGTTCCATGAGCCGATACCAGAGCGACCAATACCCGAGAACCGTCATCTACGGGGCGGGCGATCTTGGAACGACGCTGGTCCGTCAAAGCAAGAAAGGGAAGCTTCCCTTCAAGATCGTCGGCTTCGTCGATGACAACCCGGACTATTACCGTTCTTCAATTCTTGGCATTCGGGTCTATGGAACGATTAAAGAGTTGACGCAGATCCTTCAAGAAGCCCGGGCCAAAGTCCTGATCATCGCGATCACCCATATCGAACAGGAGAAGATGCTTGAGGCGGTCGATGCGGCAAGAGAGGCCGACTGTGAGATAAAGGTCATTCCTTCGCTCTTCGAGATGCAGGACAAGCCCCTGGAGGAAGTGGATGTCCGCTCCCTCGATTATGCCGACCTTCTCGGCAGACCATTGATCAAAATCGATCGGGAGCCGATCAGGCAGATGGTTCAAGGGAAGACGGTTCTGGTCACCGGAGCCGGAGGCTCGATCGGTCAGGAGATCTGCCGGCAGCTGCTTTCCTACGGTCCGGTCAAGCTCCTTCTCTTCGATATCGATGAAACAGAGCTACATGACTTGTCTCTTCGATTACACCACTATCAGCGGGAGTGGTCGGATCTGATCTTCCCGATCGTCGGAGACATTAGGAATAAACAGAAAGTCAATACGATCTTTGATGCCTATACGCCGCAGCTTGTGTTCCATGCTGCGGCGTACAAGCATGTGCCGCTTCAGGAGCTGTACCCGGAAGAGGCGGTTCATACCAATATTCTCGGTTCCTACAATGTCCTGAAAGCCGCCAAAGACCATAAGGCGGAAAAAGTGGTAGTCATCTCCACCGACAAGGCGGTGAATCCCACCAACGTGATGGGGGCGACCAAGCGGGTCGTCGAGCTACTTGCCCGGATGCTGACAAGCGATGAGACCGAGATGGTGTCAGTGCGATTCGGAAATGTCCTGGGTTCCCGCGGTTCGATGCTGCCGCTCTTCGTCGAGCAGATCAAGGCGGGGGTTCCCGTCACGGTCACCCACAAGGATATCATTCGGTACTTCATGGCGATTCCCGAGGCAGTAGGCCTCGTGTTCAAAGCGGCTTCGATGGCCAAGGGCGGGGAGGTGATGGTATTGGATATGGGCCAGCCGGTAAGAATCTATGACTTTGCCAAGAAGCTCGTCCAATACTATGGAGACGAAAACAGTAAGATCATCATCACCGGGCTTCGTCCCGGTGAGAAGCTCTATGAGGAACTGCTTGCAGATAAGGACACCACGATTCCGACGGATGATCCGTTGGTCTTCAAAGCGAAGGTCAACAACAACATCTTCAGCGAGGAGAAGTTCCTTAACGAGCATTATGACATCTTTGCATCCGGAGAGAAGGAGGAGCTCTTAAAGCACCTTCATGAACTTGTTCCCGAGTTCAGGATGCATCAGCACTGATTAAGTGCTACACTGGATCATCTCTGCATCCCGGAAGGCAGAGAGGTGATCGTTGAGCTTGGTTCGCCATCCAACGATCATGGGACGAAGAAACAAAAAAATACGCCTAATGCTTAGGTGTATTGGGTAACTATGCCGGAAAGTTCCAAATCGACCGGTAAGGATAACAACTTGAACAAAAGAATCTACCTCTCATCACCCACGATGCATGACCTTGAGATGAAGTATATCCAAGAAGCGTTTGATACGAATTGGGTAGCTCCTCTTGGGAAGAATATGGATGAGTTTGAAAAAGAAATCGCCTCATATGTGGGAGTAGAGCACGCAGCGGCTCTGAACAGCGGTACTGCAGGTCTCCACCTTGCAGTAAAGCTGTGCGGCATCAAACGGGATGATATTGTTCTTTGTTCGGATTTAACGTTCTCAGCAACGGTAAATCCTGTTTCCTACGAAGGCGGAAGACAGGTCTTTGTTGATAGCGAACTGGATACATGGAACATGGATCCCAAGGCTTTAGAGAAAGCCTTCAAAGCATATCCGAACACCAAGGCCGTGATTGTCGCTCACCTGTATGGCACTCCTGCCAAGATTGATGAGATCAAAGAGCTTTGTGATCATCACAATGTTCCTTTGATCGAAGATGCCGCTGAAAGCTTGGGTGCCACCTATAAAGGCAAACAAACTGGAACCTTTGGGAAGTATTCGATTCTTTCATTCAATGGAAACAAGATCATCACCACCAGCGGTGGTGGAATGCTTCTTTCCAATGATGAAAAGGCAGTAAAGAAAGCAAGATTTTGGGCAACCCAAGCCAGAGAGCCTGCTCCTTATTACCAACATGAAGAGATAGGATATAACTACCGAATGAGCAACATCGTAGCAGGAATCGGGAGAGGACAGCTTCATTACTTGGATCAACACATCCAACGAAAGAGAGAAATCTATGAAACCTACAAAGAAGGATTCAAAGATCTCCCTCTTACCATGAATCCTTATCTAAAAGATTCGAAACCCAATTTCTGGCTTTCCTGTATTCTCTTGAACAAAGAGGTAACACAAACCAATCCAACACAGATTAGAGAAAAACTGGAAGAACATAATATTGAAAGCCGACCTATTTGGAAACCAATGCATATGCAACCGGTGTTCAAAGACAATGAGTTTATTTCAATTGATAATAAAAATAACTCAAAAGATATCTTTGAACGAGGGCTGTGTTTACCAAGTGACATCAAGATGACTGATAAAGAGCAAGAAAACGTGATACAGATTGTTAAGAGGGTGTTTGCATAAAAAGGGGTTAAAAATGATACTAGCTATATACGGTGCAGGAGGTCTTGGAAAGGAGATTTGTGACACTGTTATCTCAAATTCTTCCGAAGAATATGACGAAATTATCTTCATTGATGATGATGTAAAAATTAAGAGTCACTATGGCAATGTTGTGCATACCTTCGAAAGATTCAAAGAAGTTTATAATGTTAATGAATGTCGGGTAATAATTGCAATTGGGGAACCTTCTGTTCGTGCGATATTATATGAAAGAGTAAAGAATAATGGTTATAATGTTACATCGATTATTCATTCCACTGCGATTCTTTCATCCACGAGTATAATCGGTGAAGGAACATATATTGGTCCCTATTCTTTTGTTTCTAGTGATGCATCAGTGGGAAAAAATATTATTATACAACCACACGCAATGATTGGTCATGATGTTAGTATTGGAGATTCTTCAGTGATTTCAACGAATGTTGTTTTAGCCGGTAATTGTTCGATTGGGACCCGTTCCTTTATTGCTTTAAATGTTTCTGTTGAGCAGAAAATACATGTCGGCGATGATACGATTATTGGGATGGCATCCTGTGTTAATAGGGATATACCGTCTGATGTTATTGCAATGGGGTATCCTGCAAGAGTGCTGAAAAAAAATGAATTGAGGCGTGTTTTCTAACTCGCCTGATATTGCTTTACTACAAGGTTTAAACCGACGATAGCAATGTTGCTATAATTCAACAAATAATACATAGGAGCAATCATGAGCAATTATAAAAAATATGTTGATGCTTTCAAGGTAGCAATTCAACAAGATGATGAAGATGTAGTGGTAAAATTACAGTATCGAGATATGGGCTGGGATTCGGTTGCCCATATGGTTCTTATGTCTGAGATTGAAAATTCGTTTGACATCATGCTGGATACCGATGATGTCATTGATTTTAGCTCCTTTGAGAAAGGAAAGGAGATATTAAAAAAGTATGACGTTGAACTCTAGATTGCTTGAGGGGAAGGTAGCTCTTGTCACTGGAGCATCAAGGGGTATAGGTAGAAGCATTGTTGAGAGGTTCGCATCTGAAGGTGCAACAGTGTATGCAAATAGCAGGCAAGCTGGAAGTATTGATCCTATTTGCATGGATTTATCTTGTCAACATTCTACTGAAGTTATCCCGGTCTATTACGATGTTACCGACTCTCTGAAAACCAAAGATGTTTTTGTAAAAATCATGAAAGAGCGAAAACAATTGGATATTCTTGTGAATAATGCAGGAGTTATGGAAGATGCTTTAATCGGGATGATTTCCTTGGATTTGATGCACAAGATTTTTGATACTAATGTATTTGCAGTGATCAATCATCTACAATTAGCTGCCAGATTAATGAAAAAAGGAAAATCTGGTAGTATCATCAATCTCTCATCGATTGTAGGTATGAACGGGAATCCTGGGCAGTCAGTTTATTCTGCATCGAAAGGTGCTGTAGTTGCACTGACGAAGACGGCTGCTAAGGAGTTAGGCCCTGATCATATTCGTGTAAATGCTATTGCTCCTGGAATGATTGACACTGATATGTATCGTTCTATCGGAGAGGAAAAAATGTCTGAGCATCTTGGCATGATAAAACTCGGAAGAATTGGTAATCCAGAAGATATTGCCGATGCCGCCCTGTTTCTTGCTTCCGATCTCTCAAGATATGTGACAGGTCAGATTCTGGGTGTTGATGGGGGAGCAATTGTATGAGTTTTTTCTCAGATTTGGAGAAATTTGGTGAAAATATCGCAATTCTTCAAGATAATGGGGAATCGGTGACTTATTCAGAACTCTGTTTTTTCTCTGATACGCTAAAAACTCAAGTAAGGCAACGAACCTTGGTTTTCATTTTCTGTACCAATTCAATTGCTTCAATTGCAGGATATGTTGCCTTTTTAAGAAATAACATTGTTCCTGTACTTGTAGACAGTAAGCTTGATAAGACTTTACTCCATCATCTGGTTGAAACATATGAACCTGCATATATCTGGGCTCCCTCAGGAAGCTTGCAAGACTTTGAAGAGGCATATTCTACCGAATATTATGGTTATTCCTTATTGAGGACAAGTTTCCCGATAGAAATGGATATGTACCCAGAACTGGCGTTGTTGCTCACCACCAGTGGGAGCACAGGGAGTCCTAAGCTTGTACGACAAAGCTACAAAAACATTGAAGCTAATACAAATTCAATCATTGAATATTTAGGGATAAGATTTGACGATCGACCAATTACAACTCTTCCCATGAGTTATACATATGGGCTCTCAATCATTAATACTCACCTACAAGCTGGTGCGACAATCTTGGCCACCGAAGCGACATTGATGCAGAAAGAATTTTGGAATTTCCTTAAAAAAGAGAAGGCGACAACATTTGGCGGAGTCCCTTATACCTATCAGATCTTAGACAGACTTCGGTTCTTTAGCATGAATCTTCCATCACTACGCTATCTCACTCAAGCCGGTGGCAAGCTTTCAGCAGATCTTTCATTAAAGGTTGCAACGAGTGCAGCTGAAAAAGGGTTCAAGTTTGTTGTGATGTATGGACAGACAGAAGCGACGGCCCGTATGTCTTATCTCCCCCCAGATCGTGCAATCGATAAGTATGGGTCAATGGGTATCGCCATCCCGGGTGGAGAGTTTTGGATTCAAGACGATGATGGGAACAAGATTACTGAAGCTGAAGTGGTTGGTGAATTAGTGTACCGAGGGGCTAATGTCACGTTGGGATACGCAGAGCAAAAGGAAGATCTGGCTCTTGGTGATGAACGGGGTGGTGTTCTTATTACCGGTGATATGGCCAAACGGGATGCTGATGGATTCTACTACATTGTTGGACGCAAGAAGCGGTTTTTAAAAATCTTTGGAAGCCGGGTCAACCTTGATGAAACTGAAAGACTGCTTTTAGATAAAGGATATGTCTGTGCTTGTACCGGTGTTGACGATCGTATGTCGGTATACACGGAAAGCCAGGGAAAAGAACAAGAAATTCAAAAATTCCTTGCTGAGTTATTAAGTTTGAATTCCAGTGCATTTGTTGTCAAATACATTGAATCGATTCCAAAGAATGAGTCTGGGAAAACTCTGTATTCCGGACTGGAGAATCTGTAGATGTATGATATTTCAGCCATCCAAGATATTCCTCCTTTTTCAATGGATCGTTCAGAAAAAGAAGAATTTCTTTCTGAGATACTGTGGGAACTGACACTCCACCATTACGAGCAATGCCCTGAATACCGCCGTATTCTCGATGCTTGGCCTTTCAGTCTGGAAAAAAGAGTGCCATATCGCAATCTTCCATTCTTACCGGTACGGCTCTTTAAAGAATATGAACTGAAGAGCGTGGGAGAGACTGAGGTGGTCAAGCAGATGACTTCGTCAGGAACTACCGGTCAAATGGTTTCTCGAATTTTTCTTGATAAGGAAACCGCAACAAATCAAACAAAAATACTCACCAAAATTGTCAATGATTTTTTAGGAAGCAAACGCCTTCCCATGATAATCTTGGATACTAAAGCCATTTTAAAAGATAGAAATCTGTTTTCAGCCCGTGGTGCGGGAATTCTTGGGTATTCCATTTTCGGATCCGACAAGATGTATGCGTTAAACGAGGAGATGAAAATAGATTTTGATGCATTGGAGGCATTCCTTGAAAAACATGATGGTGAAAGAATCTTCCTTTTTGGTTTCACATTTATGGTTTGGCAGCATTTTTACAAAGAGCTTATTAAAAGCGGACGTAAGCTTGATCTGACTCAGGGAATCCTCATACATGGCGGAGGGTGGAAAAAGCTAATTGATGAAGCTGTTGATAATGCGACATTTAAACAAAAACTGTATGAAGCCTGTAATCTTTCGAAAGTTCACAACTTCTATGGAATGGTGGAGCAAACTGGTACTGTTTACATGGAATGTGAAGAAGGACACTTACACACCTCTATTTTCTCAGATGTAATCATTCGGAATCCGAAGGATTTTGAGGAAATGGAACATGGGATGGAAGGCCTCATAGAGGTCGTTTCCGTTCTTCCCAAAAGTTATCCGGGTCATGCTCTTCTGACTGAAGATCTTGGAACGATACTTGGTGAAGATGACTGCGCTTGTGGCCGAAAAGGCAAATACTTCTCAATTAGTGGCCGAGTTCAAAATGCTGAAGTAAGGGGGTGTAGTGATGTCTATGCAAAAGGACGTTCATGATTTACAATCCCTCTTTCCTGCTGAATTTGACGAAGCCTCGTTACAAAACCATAAACCACAAAAGCCTTATCATAATGATGTGCTAGGGTTTCTGGATGCTTGGTCAAAGCTCCTGTTGGCAAATCCTCTCAGCCGGGCTTATCCCGATGTTATCACATTTGCCTTTTGGATCAGAAAAGGCAATCTCAAGAAATATGAAGAGAACTTTATTTCTAGGAATAGCGATAATTCACGACTCGGACGTGGGATTGTTTTTCATATTGCTCCTTCCAACGTACCCATTAATTTTGCTTATTCGCTGGTTGTTGGATTACTTGCGGGAAATGCGAATGTTGTTAAAGTTCCCAGCAGAGAATTTCCACAAATCGATCTTATTTGTTCTTCTTTAGACAAACTCTGTAATGATAGGCAATGGGAGGCTTTCAAAGCCTCAATAAAACTTGTCAGATATGAACGGAGCAATCGAAAGTGGACCGACTTCTTCTCTTCAATTGCCGATGTACGGATTATCTGGGGAGGCGATAATACCATTGAGGATGTTAAGCGCTCAAAGATTCCTCCAAGATCATTTGATATCGCGTTTGCAGATCGTTATTCGTTTTGTGTACTCAATGCCGACAAACTCGTTGTTGAACCAAAGATAGATGATTTAGCTCGAGGATTTTATAATGACACCCATCTCTTCGATCAAAATGCCTGTACAGCTCCTCATCTTGTTGTTTGGCTAGGTACAAAAGTAAATATACAGCTTGCCAAGCAGAAGTTTTGGGTTGCTTTAGAATCCATTATAGACATCGAATATAATTTAGAACCTATTGTAGCTGTTGATAAGCTCACCGCTTTCTGTCGAGAGGCGATACATGAAGAAGGTATCGTGAGAGAGCCTGCTAAAAGTAACGGAATAATTCGCATTCAGCTTGATAAACTACCTGCTGACGTTACAAAGCTCAGAGGATTCGGTGGTTATTTTAACGAGTATGATACAAAAGATTTAAATGAAATTGCTCCCATTGTTACAAGAAAGTTTCAGACGCTCTCATATTATGGAGTGGATAAAGATGAGCTTTTGTCTTTTGTTGTAGATAATAGTCTAGTCGGTATCGATCGAATCGTTCCGATTGGCAAAACATTGGATTTTGATGTGATGTGGGACGGTTGGGATTTAATTACGTCATTAAGTAGGATAATTGGATAACTACTCCATTATCATCTAAATGGGATATTTAGGTGTATAGGAAATATTTCAAGAGATCATTTGATTTTGTCTGTTCTCTGCTTGCCTTGATTCTGCTCTTTCCTGCACTTCTTATTATTGCGTTGTTAGTAAGAGTTAAACTTGGAAGTCCAGTAATTTTTAAGCAAAAACGCCCAGGATTAAATGAAAAACCATTTACACTCTATAAATTCAGGACTATGACTGACCAAAAGGATAAACATGGTAATTTACTTCCTGATGAAGTAAGGCTGACCAGGTTTGGAAAACTGCTCCGATCTACCAGTCTTGATGAGCTCCCTGAATTATGGAATATCCTAAAAGGCGATATGAGTATTGTAGGTCCTAGACCATTGTTGGAGAAGTATATTTCTCTTTACACTGCTGAACAACGTAAGAGACATCAAGTACGACCAGGTTTGACAGGACTAGCCCAAGTGAATGGAAGAAATGAATTATCTTGGGAGTTAAAATTTCAGTTTGATGTTGAATATGTCGAACACATTACATTTTTGAAAGATGTAAAGATAATAGCCCAAACAATCTTGGACATATTTAGAAGGAAGGGCATCTCGAGTAAGACTTCTGCTACAATGGAAGAATTTACGGGTTAAAAGAACTCAAATTCTCGTCCTGATTATATCTATGACAGACACCAATGCAAAACCGAAGAAAATCATCCGTGTTACCAATAAGAAGAACGGTGTAACCTACCTCTACGAGGATGAGGCTTTCTGGAACAAAGAGAAGAAGCGCGGCGAACACAAGCGCAAGTGCATCGGACGCCTCGGTCCTGACGGAAGCGTGATATACAACGATTTCTATCTGACCAGGATGAAAGCCGCCAAGGCCGAGAATCCGATTGTCTCGAAAACCACCCTGATGGGACAGAACCTTATTCTGGACAAGGTGGTCAAGGATGTCGGTATCAAGCCTGTTCTGAAGGAAGCATTCGGATCCGATGACGCCGATGCCATCCTCCAGCTTGCAAAGTATAGTGTCTGTGAGGGCAAGGCTCTCAGCAGAGCCGAGGATTGGCTGAATGACCGTGGGTTCAATGGAGCCGCCCTGTCTTCACAGCGGATCAGTGAGCTGCTTGCCTCCCTGTCCGATGACAGGCGCAACACCTTCTTCAAGCTTTGGATCAATAAGCAGGCGAAGAAAAAAGCACTGCTGTTCGATATCACCAGTATATCCTCATATGGAAGGAACAACGCCTATGTGGAACGAGGATACAACCGGGACCACGAGAACCTGAAGCAAATTAATCTGGGCCTTCTCAGTACACACTCATCGAACGTCCCACTCTGGTATTCGGAGCTACCCGGTAGTATGGCAGACTCCCTCGTACTCGACCATGTGCTACACAGCTTGGAAAAGCTCGGTGTGAAGGACATCAATCTGGTGGGGGATCGGGAGTTCTACAGCGAGGAGAACCTTAGGAACATAGCAGAGAAGGGGCATAAGTTCACCATCCCCGTTCCCTCCACTATCAAGTGGCAGAAGGAATTGATCGACAAGGTCAGATCCACCATCAGAAGACCTGCAAACATCATCCGCAATCCCGAGGACGACAAGTCCTACATCTATGGGGTTACCGACTACCAGATCGAGTCCTACGGTAGAACCTGGAGGCATGTCTACTTCGACCCCATTAGGAAGGAACAGGATATCGCATCGCTGATGCTCAGGCTGAGAAAGTGCGAGGAGGAGCTTGTAAGCGGGAATACCTTCGAGAAGAACAAGAGCCTGTACAAGACGTACTTCATTGTAAAGGAGACTCCTAAGCGGGGAAGGAAGGTCAGCCTGAACGAGGAAGCCGTCAATGCCTACATCGACGGCTACAGTGGATTCTGGATCATCCTCACCAATGCACAGAAGGATGCATCCAAGACCTTGGAGCACTACAACC
>JBMNUR010000082.1:0-10583 GCA_050946395.1 Peptococcales bacterium | reverse complement strand
ACCGGTCCCTAGTAGATCCTTTAATACCTCAAGATTTTTCTTTAAATTATCAGTAAGTTTTTTTCGTTTCTCCTGGTTAACCTGAGGTTGACCTTTTGGGTGTTTCTGGCTAATAAGAAATTGGAGGAATTTTAGGTTTTTAAGCTTAAACATAATATCACCTATATAAGTGGCTAGTTGGTTAGCAAGGGTGGACGACCCTGTCTGCCCTCTAGCGGAAGCCTGTTAGTTTATAGTATTTATTAGAAAATAGTATTAGTAAAAAAAGGTAGAATTATGTAAAAATAAAAGGATTTTCCCTAAAGATGGCGAAGTAATATGGAATATCAAAAGTTCGCAAAGCTTTTTCAGGGTAATATGAAGAAGGTGGGGATATGGATGGCAAATGTAGCTTTTACCTTTGAGGAAGGTTTTTTATTGGTTACTTTGACAGGTGAGATTACTTTATTACAATCTAATGAATTAAAGGATAAGATTAAGTTTGAAATAGAAAAAACAAAAACTACCAAGCTCGCTGTAGATCTTTCCCAAGTACCTTTAGTAGATTCCTCAGGTTTAGGAATGTTAATTTCTATATTTAAGCACATTAACCAGGAACAAGGTACCGTTGTTTATGTAGGAATGACTGATTATGTAAAAAAGATTATTGGTTTTGCTAAATTAGACAAAATTTTTACGATAGTTGATAATTTAGAAGAAGCCTGCAGATTACTATAGGAGCAGGCCTTCTATCTGGGCTCATAAAGTGTAAGGGGGCAGGTTCTGGCCTGCCCCCTTACACTTTAGCTAATTAACAACATCCATAAAATGGGGTGCAAATTACATAGATAATCAAGGCAATTAGAGCAACCCATACTAACCAGTTATATCCATAAAACCAGCCGCCGCCATAACCATATTGTCCAGCTACGTTATCAGCCATCTATAATAACCTCCTTTCTCTGAGGCTATATTTTCTTTTCAGTAATATACTATGAACGATGATATAAGATTGTGAAAAGAAAGAAGAATGAAAAGTGGCAAGGTTTCTTAACCTTGCCACCCGATTAGTTTAACTTATCTGCAGCAACCGCCACCAAACCAAAGTAGATAGATCACTAGAGCGATGATAGCAATCCAGATTAACCATTGATAACCGTAGAATCCACCACCATAACCATATTGACCAGCAACATTGTCAGCCATTATTTTGCCTCCTTTCTTAGTTTAGTTTTATAATATTAGCAAGGGCCAGGGCCAAATCCGCAGCCACCGAAAAAGAACAGGAAAAATAACACGGCAATAATGATCCAAATCCACCAGTACCCACCAAAACCGCCATATCCGTATTGTCTTGTTGCATTATCAGTCATAGAACAACCTCCCTTACGCATATACATTTAATAAAACATAGAAACAAGAATATTTTTAAGTTATTAAAATTGTGAGGTAAAGCTAGAGCCTCAGCTTTACCTCGATGAGTTAAGATTAGTAGTTACCGTAACCCCAACCAAAGAGCCATCTTAATAACCAGTAAATGATTATTACCATTAATAGAGTTTCAAAGAAGCAGGAGTTTCCAAAGCATACTCCGCCGAATAATCCCCCACCACCATATTGACCACTAGCAACCTTATCAACCATTATAAAATCCTCCTTTAGTTTATTTGAGTCTTTCACTATAGCATATGAAAACACTTTTTACTTGGTGCAAAGGTTTTCATTTAGCAGGCACCATAGCCCCAACCAAATAACCACCTTAATAACCAATAGATAATAATTATCATGAGAATGGTTTCAAAGAAACACCAGTTGTTAAAACAAACCCCGCCATACAATCCGCCGCCATATTGGCCGGAAACGTTATCTGGCATTTTTAAATCCTCCTTTCTTAACTTCCCGGTCTAGTATGTGTTACCATAACCCCAACCAAATAACCACCTTAATAGCCAGTATATGATGATGACCATTAATAGGGTTTCAAAGAAGCAGGAGTTTCCGAAGCATACACCACCAAAAAATCCTCCTCCACCAGCAACTTGATCTGCCATGTTTTAGCCTCCTTTCCACTATGGTTTTCCCTTTTACGATAATATCCTATGAATAAAATAAAAAAGTGCTACCTTTAATTTTAAGAAAGTTAAATAATATTTTTGTAATTGAAAAGCACATTTAGGGTTTAACTGCATATTATGAAATGACCTAGAAACATCATAAATTTTTAAAAATGGCGAAGGAGGGGAAAGCTTATGTTTGGATTGTTCGAGCGAGGAAAAAATTCAGGTTCTTTTAGTACCATTTTACTTTTAGCTATTCTCGCAATAGCATTTTTTTCACAAAGTGGTAACCGGGGACAAATGAGAAGTAGTACTGCAAATAATGATGACACAGGTGGCCAGGATGCTGCTGAAAATGATGGGGTTACAATACTTTATAGTAGAGTTCTTGGGACCATGGAGAATATCCCCGAAAAAAAAGTATTGGAAGTAGTTGCGGAAGAAAAACCGGAAACTAAAGCTCAGGTTAGATTTTCCCGGATAGTGGGAAAGGATAAGGAAACAAAAGACCCTGTAAATATTTTATACTCCAGGACCGTATAAAGTGATTCTTAGCTTCAGATATCTCCCACTTATAGAAGATGGGAGTCTTACGGCTGGTAGTCATCGGATAAACTTTATTAATAAAGAATAGTAGGAGGTTAAGTATGACTCAATTTCAGTTACCACAAGATTTTGAAGAGCTAAAGGCCCTTATTGCACAATTTGAAATGTTTTTATCTGAGGAAAAGCGGAAAATTATCCACGAATTAATAAGTGAAGTAGAAGCAACCGGTGGCATTCAAAATAGGGAGCAGGCTGAACAGTTACTGCAAAAACTATTGGGGAGCATGGGTTTGAATAATCTGCCATTCTAGAAAAAATAGGGATAGTCTTGATTTTCAAGGCTTTCCTTTTTTGTTTTAAAAAAAAACTAAAAAAAATTAACCACGGATAAACACGGATGAACACGGATTTGATGTCAATTTAAAAGGTCTTTTTAATTGATATCCGTGTTTATTCCTGTGCTCTTAAGGAGTCCGTGGTTATTAGAAAGACTTCTTGTTATTTTTTCGGGTTAGCTAAATTTTTGGCTACCATTTGCATTAATGTTGCAACTAGTGGGTTATTTAGAAAATCCTTTAATTCTTGCTCGGTTGGCACTTTACCGGGGAAGGGGGGTGGTGCACTTGGCTCAGTATTTTGAGTAGGTGTTGTTTCCGTTACCGGAGTAGTTGGCGGTGGGGGAGACTCTTCATTCCCCCGGTACATATTTTCCGGTACTTGTTTTTTCTCATCTAATGATTCCTTGCTTTTTAGAGAACGGGTGTAACCGGCTATTACTCCTTCCACCACGGGAGCAATTGTTTCAATGGAGGATAATAAACTTTCCATATCATCGGCAAAGGTACGGATATTCCTACAGACACCTCTAAGATTAAAACAAGTTGAAGTTACAATTTCTCGCATACTACGGGTTTCACCTGAACCGCGATTTTGAGCAAGTTTTTCTAAAAAATGTGACAAGGGAGGACGGGGAACCGATGGTCGGCGGAATTGTCTTATTTCTTTTCTTTCCATACCATAACCCCGTTGGCGAATTAATCGTTCCTGTTCCTCTACACATATAGGTGTTATCCTTCTATAACGAGACATCTTTCACACTCCTTCTTCCACTATATAAATCTACGTTATTTTATGAAGAAAAACAAAAAGTGTGACAGTTTTTTTAATTTTTTAAAGAAATTAAAAAGAGTTGGAAGTTGGTCAGAGAAAACATTTCAACTTTCCAACTCTTCCCTTCACCTTTTTTTAAAATTTTTCATAATTTAGTATAAAATAATGGTGATGATTAGATGCTTAAAGATTGGACTATTTTAATTTATGCCAATGGAAATAATGAATTTGAACCAGAAATGTATCGACTCTTTTTGGATTCTCAGAAAATAAAACCAAATAATAATATAAATGTAGTTATCCAAATTGGTAGGGAAAAAAGAGAATTGGTAAATATACTACGGCCTGAGGATACCCTAATAGAAACTAATGATAATTGGACAGGAGTACGGAGATTTTGTTTAGAATTGAATGGTATTGATAAATATTTCAAGGCTACTTTGATTAAAGACTTAGGTAATGTAAATATGGCTGATCCAAAAAATTTATATGAATTTGTTAGATGGGGTTTACTAAACTATCCTAGTAAAAAAACTCTTCTAATGTTAGGTGGGCATAGTTTTCAATATTTAGGAATCATGACTGATTATAGCCAGGATTTACCTTATATTATGGGGATTCCGGAAATGGCTAGAGCCTTAAATTTACTCAAAAAAAATAGCGGGAGAAATATAGATATTTTAGTATTGGATACTTGTTATATGAACATGGTGGAGATCCTTTATGAATTGGCAAAAGAAAAAAAACACTGTGTAAAAAATATCCTTACTTACATTGAATATGGTCCAATAGGTGGACTGCCAATAGATCAACTGATTAATATCATTATTGAAAATATAAATCAAGAAGATGAAAAGCTTTTATTAGCCAAGATAATAGATGAATTAGATTTTGATTTAGTTGCTTTTAATTTAAGTCACAAAAAGTTAGAGCGAATTAAGCGCTTAACAAATGATTTGGCAAAATTATTAGCAAATGGCCAAAATAAAGAGATGAGTTTAGCAGACATTTTAGAAACAGATGTGACAAAAGATAATCCCTTATTTTCTGAAATAACAAATTTGCAAAAATATTTCAAAGAGCTATTAATTTATGCCAAAAGAGTGTCCAATCAGAAGAGTTGGTTGTTAGATATTGCTCATAAAAGTACTAGCAATAAATTAGCAGCTTACTATACAAGGTTGTGTTTTACGAAAAATAATTACTGGACGAAAATATTAGGAGTAGAATCCCTAAAAGAAGGCCTAAATTTCGAAGAAAGTGTCCAGTTAAAACCCTTAGTATTACCATTACAGGCTTTAACCTCTCTTATCGGGGTTATGAATCATACCGCAAATGATGAAGAGTTACAAATAATATTGTACAATCTTTTGGAATACAAAAAATGGCACAGGTTTAGTAATGTCTTGTTAAAATGATCAGAAGGCTTGCACTTAGCGTGATGGCAAGTGCTATATCCATCAAAACTACTTGTGTCAAATTCATGTTATCCAATAATAAACTATTATATAGGCGAAAATATGAGGAGGATTAAAATGCCCTATTATAGTTTTATTATGATTGGCAATAATAACTGGAATCTTACTAGACAAGCGTTAAACACTTTGCTTGAATCCTTAGATGATACTATTAAAGTTAAAGGCATTGAACTACTAATTATCAATAATGGTTCAACTAAAGAAACAAGTGCCGGCATTGGGGATTTTAAAAAGAAATTTTCTTCTGAATTCTTGGATATTGTGGAAATTAGACTTCCGGAAAATATGGGCTATGCCATTGGGCTAAACATGGGGTTAGGTTATTCCGGGGGTGAAGTTATAACTATCCTAAATAATGATTTAGTTTTTAGTAAAGGTTGGTTCAATGGTTTAGTAGAAATACTACAGAATAATAATTCAGTAGGTGTGGCTGTTCCCTATCTTTCATATGCAGGAACTGTTCAAAATGTAGGGGTGCTGTTTAGTTCAAGTAAGGAAATACATAAATTTGCTGAAAAATTTATGCAAGAAAATAAAGATAAGGTTGTTTTTGCTGATAATATTATCAGTACTTGTGTTTCGTTTAGAAGAGATCTTTTTAATTTGATAGGTGGTTTTGATTTCTGGGTTGGTACGTCCATGGCCTGTGATATCGATTGGTCATTAAGGGCTAATATTGCCGGGAAAAAAATAGCTGTTGTCGGTAGTTCTTTTGTTTACCACATTGGTAATGCAACTTTTGCAATAATGCCGGATGTTACCGCGATGGCTGATGATTATAATAATCCGAAATTTATATTGAAGTGGAATTTACGTGGGAATGAAAATCCTGAGGGGTTATTTTATTCTTTTAGGGAGATTATTAAAAATAATATTTATTTGCGAAAAAAACATTATTTCCCTACAAAACCCTCCGAATTTAATTTATTACCTGGTTCACTTTTAGAGAAAAAGAGTGAGAATGATAAATCTATTTTATTTATTGCGGATTGGAATAATACAAAGTCAGATTGGCGCAAGGGGCTTAGTAATATTAGTAAGCAAGTAAATCCCCAAGGGGAGGTTTACCTTTGGGTACCTCAACAATACTTTCGGGGAGAAGAGGTAATACCTGAGATCGAAAAAGTTCTTCCAAATAAAAATATTAATATAAAATATTTATTCAATAATATTTTCCCCATTGATATTTTGAGATTTTTAAAATCTTTTGACGTAATTTTCAAAGTAGAAAATGATTATGTCAACAGATATATGATTTCTTTCGCCAAAGAAATCGGTCTAGCTATTATTTAGTATTTGGTGTGTAGGGTGTTAGTTTGTATTTCTGTTGTAGGGCGTGGTTTCCACGCCCGTAAACAATATACATCCGTGTGTATCCGTAGGCCCGAAGGGCCCCTGGTTTGACTCACCCACCAATAGACTCCCTATCCCTCCAGCAGTGGCTCAAATTGATTTTCCCAAATCCACTCCGGTGAATACCGTTGCCGAACCAAGGTTTTAGCAAAAAGCACCGGGTTTTCTCGGATTAAATTAACAATCTGACGGGCATGATCTTCTAAGTATTTTTCTTCCGAAGGATGATAAGTTTCATGGGTATCAAATCCGAAATTCCTGGCGTCCCAACGCATAAAATATGCATGAATATTTTTACCTATTTCTTCTAGTGCGGGTACTCTTTCGTTGACAACAAGAAAATTTCCCCGACTGGCAGCTTCCAGTAAGATTAATGGAAAGGCTTCTGAATAAGAAGGAAAAATAAATAGGTTAGAAAGAGTAAATAAATCTAGCACTCCTTGTCTAGGAAATCCGTAAGGGAAACCTAAATCAGTAGTAAATAAAATATTATTAGGTTCTAGACCAAAGCTTTGACCTTCCCTACGAATCATTTCTTTATATATTTCAGGTTTAATATCACCCGAAGGAAAATCACAAAAGATAACCTTAATTTTTAACTCAGAGGTTTTACTAATAGCTCCTGCTAAAGCTGCCACCTTTTCCAACCTTTTACCTGGTGTAAGACGAGTGGGATAAATAATGAGAATATCTGGTGATAGAATATCTATTTGTTTGGCAAGCTCCTGGACTCCTTCATTCATATGTATCAAGAGGTTAAGTGAGTTATTAATTACTCGACATTTACCCTCGGCCACATTATATTGTTTGGCCAAATGGGGTATTCCTGCCTGGGACGGAAAAATATAGGTGGTTTTTGGCATAGGAGTATAACGGGCCGAAAAAGGCCATTCCGGGTTATTAGGCCTGTTAAAAGGTGCGGAGTGGGTAAAGGCAATAAATTTCACATGGGGTAAACTCTCTTGAGCTTTTCTAATTGCTACATTATGAATGAGATGCCACCCTTGAAAATGGATATCATGCATAATACACACATCAACATCAGTTAATTTTTCTACTAAATCGTTGGCAATAACCTCTGCTTCTTGAAAAAAAGTAGGATGGACTTCACCGGAAGGTTGACAGTAGTCATACCAAACAATTTGTTTTCCTCCCAGGGTATTAGTAACTTCCGCCCATTCTATCCTCTCGTCAGAGTAAATACCGGTTCGTTCACTAGCAGGACAACCCTCACAAACTAAAATTTTGGTTTTAATATCGGCTTTTAAAAGCATGGCTAAATGCTCGGCAACGACATTTACCAAGGAATAGGTCCTATCAAGATTACTGAACATCGTTAAAATAGCAACTTTCAACTGTAAAACCTCCTCTTATTAATAGTGAAATAGTGAAACAGTGGAAGAGGGAACGATCTCTGTGTCGTTCCGGCCGTCGGTACCCGCTTGAGACTATATATATTCTCTATCATTTGATGTTATGAAAATTTGAAACATCAAATGAGCATCCAGGCTCAGATGAGCCTGGATGATGTGTTTACTGGGCATTCCTAGCTAAAAATAGCAATTCCCCTTGTGGGTCGTGTGGTGGTTGTTGTAGTACTAGTGGTTGACGTAGTTGTAGTCGTGGTGGTTGTAGTCGTAGTAGTTGTAGTTGTAGTCGTGGTGGTTGTAGTGGTTGTAGTGGTTGTAGTAGTTGTAGTCGTTGTTGTGGTTGACGTTGTAATAGGCATACATCCTGGTCCTGTGATGGTTCCAAAGAAACAGTTACCTCCCGCATGTAAGGCTACATCCCTTTGCATTTCCGTAAAACAACCTTGTAGTGTAAAGGAAAATGTTCCTGACTGAAACTGGTCGCCGTTTTGGATATTCCATTTAACAACAGGTCTATCCGGAGGTGGGGTATCCAAACAAACCTGATCAGTAAACTCCGCGTTATCTGGGTCGGTATCTACTATTACATAAGCGGGATCATGTTCCAGACCTAAAGCCCAGAAGCTTATTGTATTTACCGGAGTACCAGTTCGTTCTACTGTATAGGTCCAAGTTTGTTGGCCGTTTTCACATACAACAGGCCTTTGCAGAGTAATCGTATAACCATTTAAGACAACACTATCTGCCATGGTTTACCTCCTTTTCGAAAATAGTTATTTGAAGATTTATTATATCTTCATTAATAAGATATTCAGGAATTACTCGATTTGAGACTAACTTAATAGGTGTGTTAATTTTATAAAAAATTATTACCGATGTAGTAATCTGATAAATTTTTCATTTGCTTTAAACACCTACGCCAAGTATCAACATATGATAGTAATGTGAAGAAAAGAAGGAAAGGAGCAATATGAATGGAAAACGATAGTTTTGTAGAAAATAAAGAATATTTAGAATTACAGGATTTACAAGAGTCACAAGAATTTATACCGGAAAAAAGTCAAATAAGTACACCCGAACAGTTTGAAAATATCCCAGTTTATGAGCCTGCTACCAGAATAAACCTTATTCAGAAGTTAGCCAAAAATTTAAAAGTAATAAAAGAGAAAATGCCCCAAAAATTTGCAACTAAACAACCTTTGCCAACACTTGTAAAAAGCTATGGTTTAGGTGCCTATCCACCCCCACAAATAAAGAAAACCCGAATCGTTTCCAGAATACAGCCAAGGAAAATTGTTTTTCCAAAAATGAGTAAAAGAGTTACAGTATCTCAAACCGGCACATTTTTTGAAACCATATTGATGGTAATAATAATTCTCTTCCTTTTGAGGTGGCTTTTCGGTTTTAACTCTTATAGATATTAATTTTTAGGGTTATGCTTCACTAGATTAAGTTAATGTGTATTTAATATCTATTCTAGAAAGGAGGATTATAGTGCAGCATAATAATAGTGATTATGAAAACCTGACTAGGACAAAACCTTTAGTTAGAACTGTTTCAAATTTAAGAAATGTCACAAACAATATTAGGATGTTTGCCGATAGCTTTGAACAACTATTAAATTCTGTGGAAAACTTTGCACCAAGTCTGGAGATTGCTGCTAAGGGTAAAGATATTATTGTCAGCAAAATGGCCCCACCTCCCCGACGCCCACCTGTTCAAGCCAGACCAAAACCTGCACCGGAGGTGGTAAGTGTTGTAGAAGAAGAGTATAAGGAAGAAGCATAGAAATCAGTTTTAGGTACCGCCATCTGGCGGTATATTTTTTTACAGACCATCGGCCATAGACTATCGACCTTCCAGCCACTAGCTACTAATTTAAGAAATATTTCTTTGGTAATCTGAATAAAGATAAATAAGGTAATCGCGTAGGTGGTGGGAGTATGCAAAAAAATTATGGGCTATTTGGTTTAGATATATTAAGGCTTAAAAAGGATGGCTATATTTGGACATTTAATCACAAAGACGGGAAATTAATTTTCAAAAGCCATCAAGAAGATACTTCAGAAATTAATCAGTGGCAGGAAGTTTGTGATGATTTTTGTGGTTATTTTTCTTTTCTTATTAATCCTCAGAATGAACTGTATTTGATTTATAAGAATCAATATGAGCAAGCCATTTGCCAAAAAATTACATTTCAAGGAAAAGGGGAGATATATAAAATCGGGTTTTCTAAGGGAGAACAAATTCTCTTCCAAAAAATTATCAATATGGGGGAAAATAGATTAATTATTTTCATTTTTACCGAGAATTACGTTGAAAATTGTTGGAAGATATATAGTTGCTACCAGGAAAACGGCATATGGATGGAGCCTAAAATAGTAGATAGTGGCTGGGGAATTAGTCCGGGACGAGGTACCACAGCTATAGGCAATGAGGGTCAGGTTTATCTGGTATATCAGATTTTCTATAAAGGTGAATATCACTTAGTTTATAGGATCTATAAAGATAGTATTTGGAGTGACCGAACAACTATTGTTACTTCACCGGAATTCAATTTTGCACCACATTTAACTATAGATAAAGAGGGAACACCCCATCTGGTTTGGCTTAGATCTATCAAATCGGAAAATTACGTGATGTATACCAAGAGAAGTAAATCAAATAATTTCTGGGCTAGATTATTGTGG
>JBMNUR010000081.1:0-10615 GCA_050946395.1 Peptococcales bacterium | reverse complement strand
CTACAATTTCGAGCGGAATGAGCAGACCCAATGATAATATTTTACAACTGCACTTTTACGATTTTGATATTTTTGGTCCTGAATACACAAAAACCGTGGATTACAAGTATATAATTTATATTGACCCTTACAAAGATGCTTGGACCTAGAATAAGAGCCTCGAAATCTAATATAGACGCTAGTACTGGAAGTCTCATTAACATGGCTTTTGACTCGGACTATAACTTAAATAAAATAGCACGAGCCATAAAGTCTACTTCTCAAGCTGCAGTTGCACACGGATTGCCTTATACTCCAAAGGTGGTCAGTATGAGAGAAATTACTACTGGGAAGTTTGGGGGTGGTGGTCTTTATGAAGTGGACTCTACCAATATTACACCGACCATTAACACGCACATTGCAACTTATGGATATGGAACAACAACTTATGCGAATGATGTAGCAACTTGGTCGTATGTACTTGTAGACCCACTTGTACCAGGAACTTATAAAAAAGATATGGAGGGAAAGCCTAAATTGCTTGTAGGGATTGATACTGGAACGGATTATGACTATAAAATACATTCTGGATATGACACTTTTAAGGTTGCAAAAACAGGGAGATTGACCATAAATGCAGATATATATGACCCTGGTACTTCTGGTGGAGTTAGAACATTGTCTGCAACTGTTAATCACGGATTGGGTTATGCACCTATGTTTGCACCGTTTGTACCCTTTGAGACAGAAAGAGAGGCTTATTTATCTTGGAACGGACAATATAATAGTGAGACTTGGACTGACGGAAATACATACTACACAGGACAAGATGTTGTTAATCCTGACACATCTGTTTGGTACACATGTAAACTAACACACACGGCAAACTCTACAAACAAACCAGAAACAGGGGCAAATTGGACTACATATTGGGACACCTATGTAGAACCAGACTATTATGATACTTATGTAAACAAACTAGAAGACCAGAAGTTTATTTACGGAGGTGTAGAAGCTTTTAACCTGTCTTATATTAAATATTACTCCACATCGACACAACTTGTATTAGAGCTTACACAGGATTGTGCACCAGACCAATCACCTATGCCAGCAGAGAAAGTTTATGTAGATTACACAATTTTTTACAATCCAGCAGGAGAAGAATTTAATCTGTTATGATATGTTATAATATTACATATAGGAATGGGTAAACGAGGATGTATAATTTGATACATCTAACAAATGGCAACATATATAGTCCAGCGGGGAGACACACTCTCAGGAATAGCAAAGAAGTTGGGAATACCAAATTGGAGAACTCTTTATGAACAGAATAAAGCTGTAATTGGAAGCAATCCTAATCTAATTAGACCAGGACAAAAACTGTCTTATGGAGAGATTTTAGCACAATCAACACCAGCACCTGCATCAGTAGGAACAGGGGCAACGGAATTAGCAACACAAATAGCACAAGAGCAACCAATCAATTTTGCAGAAGTTTTACCATGGGAGCAGTATTTTACACCAGAACTAGCACGAGGAAGTGCCGAACAGGTTTATGCACAATACTTCGCACCAATAGCACAACAAAGACAGGAACAATTGGAAAGTAATTTTGCTGGTAGGAACTTGATAAGGAGTGGAATAAGAGGACAATCCTTATCAGACCTTTACAGAGAACTAGGGCAAGAACATCAAAAAGGGATAGAGGCTGATGTTTTACAACAGCAAGCAATGGCAAGGGAAGACTACAATAGACTAATGGAGTTGTATGAGAAGAGTGCAGGAAAACAGAAACCAGCAACAACAAAATATACACCTTACAAGGTAGCAAGACCTGTTACAGACGCAGGTACTTATGGAAGTTCTTATCTTGATTGGCTCAATAGGGCTACAAGAGTTTAATTAAGTATATATAACAATGGCAACAACAGCACAAAGGCTAGCAGAATATGAGGAATTATACAGGAAGGCTCAGCAGTATAATCCTAATCAATACAAACAGGAGTTTGAGAAGGCTTATGGAGAGGCTACTAACTATAATAAAGACCTAATAGAACAACAGGCACAAGCCTTAGGAGAATTACAGGCTGTTGCACCAACATATAGAGAGAGATACATGAACAGCCTAATTACTGATCCTACTGCTCAAATGGCTTTAATAGCACAGGCAAGACAAGCCCCTATAACCTCTTATGGAACAGCAGCTAATTTACTAACGGCAAGGGGACAAAGATATCAGGACATATTAAATAAGGCTTTGGGGGGCTATCAGACAGCAGCAGAACAAGCTAATATAGCAGCAGAAAATGCTTGGAGATTGTATCAAGACGCACTACAGCAAGACCAATTTAACGCACAACTAAGAGCAAGTAGAGGCGGTGGGGGTGGAACAAGTGCGATAGATCTTCTTAGTGCATTGGGTATGGCAGGTGGCACAGCACAAGCACCAGTAGAAGATGTTGGTGGGGGTTTTGTAGAAGATGATGAAGAATCAAACTGGACTAGTTCTGCTCAAAAGCTAAATGTCTTTAATGCAATCCCAACCCTCATAGGAAATTATCTTGGTAATACTAGAATAAAAAAACCTGGAAGAGAGTTAACATTTATGGAGAAATTGCTTAACAGAAGGAGTAATAGAGGCTCTGGCTCAGTCGGAGGCTCTTGGTAATATAAACTAATATATTTAGAAATATGGCACTAAGATATTTAAATGCAGAGGAGTTAGAAAAGTGGAAAGCTCAAAATCCTGGAAAAACCTATTTTGACACAGCAGGAAATCCAGTAAGTGTACCTAGCACTACTAAGGATTTAGGCTTTCTAGGAAATCTTGCAAGAACTGTTAGCAAGCCATTTAGAGTAGGTGGTGGTGCACTTCAAGAGCTTGGATATACAGTTGGAGATATAGTCCGTATGGCACAAGGGAAAAACCCATTAGAAAGACCAGAACAGTATTTTGGACTAACACAAGAAGAATCACAGGCACTTTACAAAGACCCATTAAAAGAGGGAATAAAGTCAGCAGCTGGTGTTATGTCTTATGCAGTACCAGCAGGAGCGGCTAAAGGAGCAACAACAGTTGGTGCAAGAATAGGAACTGCAGCGGCAAGGGGAGCAGGTGCAGGAACTCTTGGAAGTTTTTCTCTAAGCGAGAGTGGAAAAGAATTAGAAACAGCTCTTAAGGGGGCAGGATTAGGATTTTTAATGGGAGGTGCATTACAAGGAGTAGGAGAAGGTGTAAAAGCCGTTAAGAGTGCTAAGATAGCAAACAAATTAGACGATATGGCAGATGAGTTACAAGCCTCCGCTCTTAAAAAAGACATAGGAATAGCACCGACAACAAAACAAGGTAAGAACATTTTACCTAAAGAAGTATTAGAAACCGCCAATAAAATGGGGGTTAAAATTAAAAATCCAGAGGACTTAAAGACCTTTGGGCAGGCACTATATGAGAGTAATGCGAATGTAGCAAATGTAGCAGCACAGCAATTAGACGATTTGGGAAGAGCAATAGACATAACAGATATTAAAAAGCCTCTTTTGGAGCAATTAGCAAAAACTAAATCTCCAGAATTAAAGGCTCCTATTCAAAAAGTATTAGACAGTATAGATAGTGCAACAGGAGGAAGTAATGTTATACCAGCAAGTGAGTTGTTAAACCTTAAAAGAGAATGGGGAAAACTAGGAAACTGGAATCCACTAATGGATCCAGCAGCAACTACAACTGCAGGGGCATTTGAGGCGGCATATATAAAAGCAAACGATTTACTAGATGACGCATTTAAGAGTGCTGGAATAACAGGATTTAAGGAAGCTAACAAAGCACTGTCTTTAGCAATTGACGCAGATAACTGGGCTGATAGAGCAATAGCCAATAGAGCCAATAGACCATTATGGAATGATATGACACAAGACGCAGCAATAGCGGCAACAGTATTTGGTGGTGGTGGTCCTGCAGCTGCAGCAGGTGCAGTAGGAAGTAAGGTCATGCAGAGATACGCAGAGCCTCTAGCTGAAGGTGCACTAAGAGGTGCTTCTAAAGTTGCAAGAGGGGCTAGCGCATTGCCACAAGTGCTACAGCCTATACTAAATGTAGGACAAAGAGCCGTTCCAGCAGTGGCAGGTTTAGCGGCTGGTACGCAAGGTGTTGGCACACAGGGGGTTGGAACACAACCTATCTATCCTACAACACAAGGAGTGCCACAAGGAATGGAAGCTCAAGGAATAAGTCCTCTTAATCTTATGCTAGCTCAAGAAGTATTAAATGGAAATATATCAGCCGCAGAAGCAAATGCAGTTCTTAGTTTACTTGGAATGAGTCAAGATAAGGATTTAACAGCAAATCAGTCTAAGGCAATTGCGTTACAAAGGTCTCTTGATACCCTAAAATCAGCATGGGAAGGTGCTGGAGCAGGAACTAAGTTTGCAGAAACACTTGGAATAAACATAGGCTCTAAGACAAGAATGCTTGATCAGGCTAAAAGAGCAGTAGCTGAGGATTTAGGGAGACTGCAGTCTCAAGGTGCAATTAACGCAGAAGAGAGAGAAGAGTTTGATAGAATGATGCCTAATTCTTGGGATAGCCCAGAAGTTGTACAACAGAAGTTCCAGGCTATACAAAACAGGATTGATTCTTACAAACAAAGTCCAATGTTATATTAGCTTAGAATGATAGAAATGGAAAATGATAAAATTATAATACTAGAACAACAAATGAAGGAGGTCTGCGAGAAAATTGACAAACTTGACGAGAAGATAGATAGGGGATTTACCGATATAAAAAAGGATATGACCCAGTATGTTAGAAAAGATAATTATCAGAGAGACATGAAGGCTATTGCTAAACAGGATAAACTCCATAGCCAACAAATAGACAAAATAGGTAGCGCGGTCAACAAACTGATCTGGTTACTAGCAACAACAGTTCTAGGGTTTATCATAACACAAATACTGGCGAACAGATAAATAGGGGTTAAACTGGTTAGATAAAAACGACTACAACACTCCGTTCACAAAATTACAACACACAGCAGAGTAGAGTGTAGTAGGGGACTTTTACCCCAATTTTGGTTAAAAAGGGCCTAAAAAGGGCATAATAGGGGTATGTATCGGCGGAGTGGGGGAGTTATAGTAATGTTATAATAAGATATGAGCCAGGAAGAGAACCAAGCATTTTAAATATCATACATTCAAAAAAATATGACAAACAAAGACACTGCAAAGAAGTTCTGGGAGGGTATTGTTGAGTACCCTGTGTTTGGTTCAAAGCAAAGAAGGCTGCACGAGGTAGTGTGGCTTGTTCCTAGGCTAGAAGGGGTAGAGAGTTTATTAGACCTTGGCTGTGGTTCTGGAGAGTTACTTGACCTACTACTTCGTATGACAGATATAAAAGAGTTCTATGGGAGAGACTTATCTGCCAATCTACTTGCTAAGGTGGACAAAAGGGTAGACACAGATGTTTATGACATATATGTGGGAGGGAAGCTACCAAGAGTAGATGCAGTCGTTTTAGGGGGGGTTGTACAATATATATTCGAAGATGACGTTATATTAAAGCTCTTAGAATCGCTAGACTGCACTAAACTCTTTGTAAGATCTTCTTGTAATAGTGAGGAGTTGGCTATAAACAGATTCTCCGAGGAGATGGGAGGAGAATACTCGTCTAGGTATATGACACTGGACCACCTACTTAAATTGTTAAGCCAGAGTTTTACCATAGTAGATGTTAAAAGGGCTTACCCTGATAGTATTGAGTCTAAATATGGTACAAAACAGTGGCTCGTAGAATGCACAAAATAAAAGGTTATACTGGAGGGGTGTTTGACTTATTACACGAAGGACACTTAAACCTCCTAAGGAGAGCTAGAAAGTTGTGCGATTATTTAGTCGTTGGAATACAGGCAGACGAAGAGGTCATTAAAATGAAGCCTAAGCCGATCCTTAACACCCAAGAGAGAGTTAGGCAAATGGAGGCTATAGGAATCGCAGATGAGGTTATTGTTTACTATGACTGCCAAAAACCAGACGCACTTAAAAAGGTAAAACCTGATGTGTTCATACATGGCCTTGACTGGGAAGACCAAACCGACAGGAGTGAAGTGTTAAAATATATGGAGGAACATAATATAAAAAAGGTGTTGCTTCCAAGAACGGAAGGAATATCCACATCTGAGATATTAAAAAGAATAAAAAATGATAGATAGTATGCCTGAGTTAATAAAAGGTGCAAAGGCTCTCTGTGAGGTTATAGAGATTGGCACTGGTTATCCTGTAAGGCTTGAGTATGGCTCTCTACTAGGGTGTGTAAGGGAAGGTGGCCCAATAGATTGGGACGATGATATTGACCTGAGTATCACTTATGTATCTCACGACAAGCAAGGGGTAATAAACGAGCTTACTAATATGATTTGGTTTCTAAAACAAAACAACCTTTTAATTAAATACTTTTCTACTGGAGGAGACAAATATGCAGACAGTGTAAAGTGTAAAGAGGACATACTGCAACCAGACGGGCAAATGCACGTTATGGATCCTCTAAAACATTTTACCAGTGGAGACATAGCCCTAGATCTGTTTACAGGATGGATAGACGAGAATGGAGATTTTAATTCTTGTAAGTATGGGAATATGTGCAAAGGAACAGACATACTTCCCTATAAGAGGGGAAAGTTTGGAGATTACGAGTTTTGGATACCCAATAATTCAGACCCTTATTTAACAAAACAGTACGGAGATTGGCGCACCCCAAGTAGGGATAAGTCGATAGAAGGCCGAGACAGGTTCCTTTATAGGTAATGGTATAATATACTATTAAGCTTGGGTAGTTAAATATGGCAAGAATCAGAGAGGGAAATCCTAATAGAATCTGTCTACATCACTCAGCCACTACTGGGGTTCCAGCAGACCTTACTGCTTTAAAAAAGAGATTAGCAAGTTACGAAGTGTATCACTCCAAAAAGACCTGGGCAGAAACTATTAAAACCCCAGGAGAGTATGGGTATAACTACATTGAGTATCATATAGCAATAGCAGGAAACGGACACGAGATACGACTTCAAGATGATAAATATGTACTATACCACGCAGGAGACAATGCTAATGGTGCAAGCTCTTTTAACCTGCATGGAATAGCAGTGCTTATTGATGGTAATTACATGACTGATAAACCAAACGACAAACAACTTGAAGCCTTTGCTAGAATAATAGCCCGATTTGAGAAACAATACAAAGTAGATGTTTTAGTAAGAGGTCATAAAGAGGTATCAATTTCCCCTACTTCTTGTCCTGGAACAAATCTAGGAGATAGTAAACAAGGTTTTCTAAAACAGGCTATTGACAGGGCAAATGTAATTCTTAAAAACAACTTACCGACCAATCCATTACAAGATGATATTCCTCCTATTCCAGAACCATCAGAATGTGAGAAACAACTAGAAACACTCAAACAGGAAAACAGGGGGCTTGCTGAGGCTCTGGCGACCTCACAGAGTACATTGGAGGGTAAGGTGGTAGAACTTACAACTGTAAACGAGAGGGTAAAATTTTTAGAAGACACCCTACTCCAAAGGGAAAAAGAAAATAACAGTTTAAATGAAGACTATCAGAGAGTTTTAGAAGAGAAACGGAGATTTGAAGAAGAGAAACTAATACTTCAACAGGAACTAGATGCACTTAAACAGCAGAACACAGGTTGGGTATTTAGAATAGCAGATATTATATATAAGTTGTTTAGGAAAAAATAATGTGGCATTTGTTTTTTGCGTTGGGTTTATTGTGTCTTTTAATAACTGCTATTTTATATAGCAAGTGTAATTAATTTAAGTTTTTACAATTATGATTGTAGCATTGCTTAACAGAATAAAAGACGAAGTTTGGAGAGCCTTTGCCTTTAGGGTGTACAACACTTTTAAGAGTGTAATTTTACCATTAGTATTGTCTTTGACCCTTATGGAATTGGAAAACAATCCAGGAGACCTGAGTTGCTTGTTAAGTGGGGAGTTCTGGAGCAAGATTGCCTATGCAGTAGTAGTTGCTGTAATTGGTGGTGCAGTAGCAGGGCTTGATAAGGTTCAAAGAATGAGTTAGTTTAAATTGCGAGAGAGTCAAACAATGACCAAACCACAGATTAAATTGTTATGTCTGGTTGTTGCAGTTGTAGTTGCGTTGATATTTTTAGCAATACTTTTTGATATGACCACATTGCTATCATACTTAGGAATTTGGTTTGTAATTGGATTGTCAACTACACTAAATTAAGTACATACTGCCATAGAAAAACGAGGAAAAAGAGGTAGAGGAAGACCAAAGGGAAGCAAAAATAAACCCAAAGAACAGAGGATACCAATAGTTAAAATTACTACCAAACAAACTATGTCCGACAGAAAAGACGGTATCTATACCACAGGAAATCCAGAATCTTTTAAAAGTTTAGAGGATATCCAAATTGAGAAAATGTATAAAGGGGAAGTATGTGTAAATTACCCCGATAGGTATATTGCGGAACTCTCCTTTGAAGAATTAAATGACGAGATGATTCGCAGAAGTCAATTGCGACAGAAAGTAGAAAATAAAGAATACAATACTACCATTGAGATACAAACAGACAAGCCAATTGCAATAGGCTGGTTTGCGGATACTCATATAGCAGGTCAAGACATAGATTATGAGAGGCTAAAATGGGAAGCAGATGAGATTAAAAGGAATCCTTACATGAGAATATTTCTCGGAGGTGATATTTGTGATGGTTATTCCTTCAATCCAGCACAGTTTGGAGATGTAGCAAACCTCAACGAGCAAGACTTGTATTTACATAAAATGCTTGAGTACATAGGATACGACAAAATACTAGCAGGTGTAATGGGGTCACATGAGAAATGGGCAAGGAGAACAGGTTTAGATTCTTATAACGACATTAGGAAGAACATACCTATCTTTGATGGCACAGGAACAGTTGATCTAGTTATCAACGGAATTACTTACACGGGGGCAATTATACACGAAGCGAAGGGGCAAAGTTATTTTAACCCTAATCACCAGCAGAAGAGGTTTGTAATGGAAAATGAGGGTTATGACTTTGTATGCACAGCACATACTCACACTGGGGCAGAACAATCTCAGGTGCGACAAACAGCAACAGGAAGTAGAAAGGTTGTATTTTTGTCAGGTAAAACATTTAAGAGAACAGATGACTTCTTAGACACAAAAGGATTTAGGAGAAAAGATGGAGAGGGGCTTGGTACAAATTGGATACTATTTAACCATAAAAGAAAAATGATGATACCTTTAAGTTCAACAGCAGAGGTAATAGAGATTATGGGAGGCATTTAACTCCACAAATTAGGCTTAATTTGAGGAGTGTAATCCAAATATTAGGCGTAATTCTAGCAGTATAATAGACAAAATAGGCGTAATTTGTACAGTAAGACTGTGTAGATTAATGGTAAAATATATAGTAGGTTCTAAAGCATACGGTTTTGCGTATGTTATAGAAACAAAGGGGGTCCGTCTAAAGAAAGTAAAACGAGGGAGGTTTACGGCAGTTTCCTCCCTACCCCTTTACAATTAACTTGACAATTATTTAACAATGGTAACAAGACAGAGATGTGAGATATATTCTAGGTGCGTTGGATACATAAGACCCATATCACAATGGAATCCAGGAAAAGCTCAGGAGTTTAAGGACAGAAAGGTTTTTAATGTATCAAAAGCACTTTTAAAATGACATAATTCTTCAAGATTAGCCTTGAGCAATCTTGTGGGTTGGCATACTGTCGACGGTAGCCAACCTTAAAGAGTGCCCAAAAGGGTCTCAAGTTCTTTAAAAATCCAACTATCTTAAAGGAGGATACGATGGATACAAAGTTTGGTATTTGTGTAGGTTGTGAGATGGGGGAAAATGCAGACTGCCCTTTGTTTGTGTGTAAAGACAAGGACGGTTTCGTATTCGTCTGTTGTTTAGTGTATGTTATAAACAACGATTTAACAATCTTGAAGTGTATTGATAGACCAGAAGACAAGGAAGATTGAGGTGTATTGTGACTACAGAGAATTGGAAGTTTGAAGTACATAAGAGAGATGGTTTTACTTGCCAGATTTGTGGGGCAAAAGAAGATCCAAAGCACCCTACTTTCCAAGTGCACCATATAGTTTTTAAGTGTATGGGTGGGAGTAACAACCTAAGTAATTTGCAGTTGTTATGTCCTGAATGCCACAGAAAGCTTCACAATTTAAACCCAGCAAGTAACAGTAAAAAGCATAGAAGTAAAAAGAGTCGCAGATAGTTGGTAAAAGAGAGGGTACTTATATGTACTTCGGTCATGTGTATCCTCTCTTTAACATCAGTTCTTTAATACATATTAAGTCCTATAACTAAATATTATAACATTATTGACTTCTTACTTTAACAGGTATATTCTAAACAATATGACAAGCACCAAGCTATCTTGCACAGAATTAAATATTTACATAGGGGGGTTGGTTTCTTCGCTTGGTCGCCAACCTTCCTATGCAACTATTTAATTTAAGACCAAGCAATTATGGGGATAAACATTCAAAGAGCTGATACAGAGGACTTCAGAGTAACCTTAATTGAACAAAATTATCAAGAAGAACCTTCTATTTATGATCTAAGATACCT
>JBMNUR010000080.1:0-10691 GCA_050946395.1 Peptococcales bacterium | reverse complement strand
CATAACTTGATTGCGACTATCAGTGTAGGGGCAGCTATCGCCGTTACCAAAGCTATACCCCATTTTCAAGGCACATTAATAGTTTTAGGAACTCCTGCTGAAGAAGGGGGTGGGGGGAAGGTTATCATGGTTGAAAAAGGTTGTTTTGATAATGTTGACTGTGCTATGATTATCCACCCTTCTGATGAGACTATGGTTGATGATATTTCTCTGGCTAATGCCAATCCAGTTTTTACTTTCCATGGTAAAGCAGCTCATGCCGCAGCTTTCCCCCACAAAGGTATCAATGCTCTGGAAGCCGTTATTCAGACTTTTAATAATATTAACGCTTTACGGGGCCATCTAAAGGATGATGTTCGTATTCATGGGATTATTACCCAAGGTGGAGTGGCATCCAATATAGTTCCTGAATTAGCCCAGGCCAAATTTAGTGTGCGAGCTTTAAAAAGAAAAGACCTTGACCCGGTGGTAGAAAAGGTGTGTCAGTGTGCAAAGGCAGCTGCTTTGGCTCAAGGTGCTAGACTGGAGATAACAACTGATGGAGCAAGCTATGATGAAATCATGAATAATAAAGTTTTGACTTCTTTACTTAAAGAAAATTACTTTGCTCTAGGTGAGCCGGTAGAGGAAAGAACTATAGAACAAGGTCTTGGTTCCACTGATATGGGTAATGTGACTCAGGTAGTTCCCGGTTTTCAGTCTTATATTGGTATTGGTAAAGGTCTTGCTACCCATACCATTGAATTCCGGGAACATTCCGGAGGTCCTGAAGGCCATCGAGGTTTAAATATTGCCAGTAAAGCCCTGGCGATGACAGTTGTAGATTTATTTACTAATCCGGATTTAGTAGCTCAAGCCCAAGCCGAATTTAAAAAATCCAAGGAGGAATAAGGATGAGTTTTAAACAGGTGTTAGAAATCTATGAGCTTTTGGACCATCCCCAAGTTAATGGGGATGTGATCACAAAATACTTCCAAAATAAAAATATTAATAATGTTTCTTACCAAACTGTCCATGGTGAGGAAGGCAAAACTGATTTTATTCGAGTATTTATTCCGGGAACTAGTGGTAAAAGTGCAGGTGGTATAGCACCAACTTTGGGTATCGTAGGCCGGCTCGGTGGAATTGGAGCACGACCTGAGATGATTGGTTTTGTTTCTGATGGGGATGGCTGTGCGGCAAGTCTAGCTGCGGCTTTAAAACTGGGTGATATGGCCGCTAAAGGTGATCGATTACCAGGTGACGTAATTATTTCAACCCATGTATGTCCCGATGCTCCTACCGAACCTCATTTTCCGGTACCTTTTATGGGTTCACCGGTAGATATTAAGACTATGAATGAATACGAAGTAGATAAGGAAATGGATGCTATACTTTCCATTGATACCACCAAAGGAAATCGCATAATTAACCATAAAGGTATCGCTATTTCTCCAACAGTTAAAGAGGGGTATATTTTAAAAACCAGTAATGACCTGGTAAACATTGTAGAAATTGTTACCGGAACATCTGCTCATGTATTTCCTTTAAGTGTTCAGGATATTACTCCTTATGGTAATGGTTTATACCATTTAAATAGTATTTTACAACCGGCAGTTGCAACAGATGCTCCAGTTGTAGGAGTGGCAATTACTTCCGGAGCAGCAATACCCGGATGTGCCACCGGTGCTAGCCACATGGTAGATATTGAACTGGCTAGTAGATTTAGTATTGAAGTAGCAAAAGCTTTTGGTAATGGTACATGTACTTTTTATGATCAAGAAGAGTTTATGCTTATTCAAAAGCTTTATGGCTCCTTAAAGCATTTTCAGACTTTAGGAGAACAAAGCTAGAACCAGGAGGTTCAGTTTATGAATAATGAAATTTTAAAAATATCTGGTTTAAAAACTCATTTTTTTACTGGTGGAAAAATAGTCAAGGCCGTAGATGGGGTCGACTTGACCCTAAAAAAAGGTGAAACTTTAGGTATTGTGGGGGAATCGGGATCAGGGAAAAGTGTGACTTCTATGTCCATTCTCCGGTTAATTCCCATTCCTCCGGGAAAAATTGTGGCCGGGGAAATATTATTTAATGGTCGTAACCTGCTTAGTTTAACTGAAAAAGAAATGCAGCAAATTCGAGGCAATGAAATATCCATGATTTTCCAGGACCCAATGACTGCCCTAAACCCCTCCTTTACTATAGGAAATCAGATTGCTGAGGTTATTAAACTGCATCAAAAGCTTCCGAACAAAGAGGCCTGGCAAAAAGCTATTGAAATGTTAAAACTAGTAGGTATACCGGAGCCAGGGGAAAGGGTTAAACAATATCCCCATGAATTTAGTGGTGGGATGCGGCAGCGGGCTATGATTGCCATGGCTCTTGCTTGTAATCCCCAATTATTAATTGCCGATGAACCAACAACCGCCTTGGACGTCACAGTCCAGGCCCAGATTTTAAAACTCATGAAAAAACTTCAACAGGAATTTAATACGTCAATAATTATGATTACCCATGACCTAGGGGTTGTAGCGGAAACTTGTGATAATGTGGCGGTAATGTATGCTGGAAAATGTGTGGAATATACCGATGTATATACTCTTTTTGAGAAGCCTCTACATCCATATACATTGGGGTTATTAGCTTCCCAGCCTAAGCTTGGAGAGGCCAAAAAAGAAAAATTGACACCCATAAAAGGCAATCCACCGGATTTAGGTAATCTGAAGGAAGGCTGTCATTTTTATGAACGCTGTCCCTATGCCCAGGCTAGCTGTTTAAAAGAAGAGCCGCCTCTACGAGAAATTACTCCTAGCCATAAGGTAGCATGTCATTTAGGTGGGGTGAAATAAGATGAAATCCACTATTTTAGAAGTTAAAAATATCAAAAAACATTTTCCGATTACTAAGGGGCTCATTTTCTCTAAAACTGTTGGTGCGGTTAAGGCTGTTGATGGTGTAACCTTTAATGTTAACAAAGGGGAAACTTTTGGTTTAGTAGGTGAAAGCGGTTGTGGTAAATCTACTACCGGCAGACTAATTCTCCAACTACTTAAACCTACTGCTGGGCAGGTAATTTTTGATAACAAAGATTTAACCCTTTTAAGTCCGGAAGAAATAAGAAGAACTCGCCAAGATATGCAGATGATTTTCCAGGATCCCTATGCGTCATTAAATCCAAGAAAAACTGTAGCTGATATAGTTAGTGAGCCTTTGGTTGTGCATAATATTGGCACACCTAAAGAAAGAAAAGACCATGTTCAGGAACTACTAGAAATTGTTGGTTTAAACAAAAGCCACGGAGATCGTTATCCCCATGAATTTAGCGGTGGACAGCGTCAGCGAATAGGTATTGCGAGAGCGTTGGCGGTTAAACCTAAATTAATTGTCTGTGATGAACCGGTTTCGGCTCTAGATGTTTCTATTCAGGCTCAAATTATTAACCTGCTGGAGGAATTGCAGGAGAAATTTGCTTTTACCTATATCTTTATTTCCCATGATTTGAGCGTTGTCAAACACATCAGTGATCGAGTGGCTGTAATGTATCTGGGTCGAATTGTGGAAATCGGTAATTACGAAGAACTTTTCACTCATCCTTTACATCCTTATACTCAGGCTCTTATGGGCTCTATACCTGCACCTAATCCTCAGTTACGTAGGGAGCGAATAATCTTAGAAGGTGATGTACCCAGTCCTCTTAATCCACCCACTGGTTGTCATTTTCACACTCGTTGTAAATACGCCCAGGAAATTTGTAAGAGAGAGGTTCCCATTTTAAAAGACCAAGGTAATTGCCATTGGGCAGCTTGCTTGCTCTTGGACGGAAAAGGAAATAAAAATTAATGGATAGAGAAAAGAAGGGAATAGGTTTGGCTAAGATTGGAATTATTCGAGTAGTTACTACCAGTGAGGAAAGCATACTATATACCCATGAACGGATTATTAAAAAGATTGTACCTTTTACCCAATTTGTCACCCGGGCTATTGCCGACCAGCCGCAAGGTATATATGATCAGGCTACGGAGGAAATTGCCATTCCTAAAATAGTCAAGTTAGCAAAAGAAATGGCCTTGGATGGTTGTCAGGGTCTCGTTATTAGCTGTTGCGCAGACCCGGCCTTAGATTTAGTTCGAGAGGATGTAACTGTTCCGGTAGTAGGAGCAGGACAGGCTGCCTGCCTGATGGCTCAGGCTGTCGGTAAAAGGATAGGGGTCATCTCTATCACGGAGACAGTTCCCCAAAGTATCAAAGAACAGTTAGGTAAAAACCTAGTAGAATATGCTAAAGTTGAGGAAGTTTATAACACCTTAGATTTAATGGCACCTAAGGGTAAAGAAAAGGTAATTGGAACCGCTAAGAAGATAGTACAAAGAGGAGCAGATTGCATTCTACTAGGATGTACCGGAATGGCTACGATGGGAATCGCTACAGAAATCGAAAAAGAACTTGCTGTACCAGTAATAGACCCCATTGTTGCCAGTGGAACACTAATTAATTACCTTGTTCAGAGAAGAAACTGGCAGGTGAGAGAATGAAACCAAGGGTAGGTTTAATAACCATCGGCCAATCACCTCGGAGTGATATTACTCCTGATTTATTTTCTATTTGGGAGGACAAGATTTCGGTAATAGAAAAAGGTGCATTAGATAATTTAACTCCCCATGAGATTGGTATGTTAAAGCCAGTACCTGGGGAGACGGTATTAGTTAGTCGTTTAAGAGATGGGAAAAGTGCAACTCTTGCTGAAGAACGATTAATCCCTTTAATAAAACAACAAATTAGCTTTTTGGAAGACTGTGTTGATTTAATTTTTCTAATGTGTACCGGGAAATTTAACGGTCTTTCCTCTCAGGTACCTCTTATTCAGCCTGATGGGATTTTACGAAATACCGTAAAAGGAATACTAGAAGATAATCAAATCCTAGGTGTACTTGTTCCTGAAAAAGAACAAATTGCCGAGGTGGAAAATATCTGGAAAAGTTACTTCAGTAATAAAGTTAAGATTGTTACTGCTTATGGTTCACCATATAAAGATATAAATTTAATCCAAAAAGGGGCCGAAAGTTTAAAAAAACAAGGTGCGGATTTGGTGGTATTGGATTGTATGGGCTATAGTACGTTTATGAAAAAAGAGGTAAAGGCTATTACAGATAAACCTGTTATTTTACCTCGAACATTAATAGCAAGAATTATCCAAGAAATTGTATAAAATTTTCTAATTTAATCTTTTTATTGTTTATCTATGTGTTTGGCTAAAGAAATTTTTTATTCTTATCCGAAATAAGGTGAATGAATGGACATTTTCAAACTGGTTGATGAAATGCGCGAAGAGATATTTAGCATGTATCATACTTTACATGCTACTCCCGAATTAGGATTTCACGAAGTAAATACTGCAAATATTTTGGCTGCTAGATTAGAAGAAGCTGGTTTTGAAACTATTAGAAATATCAATGGTACGACAGGAGTATTGGGAATTTTAAAAGGTCAAGAGCCAGGGCCTGTAGTTTGTTTACGAGCTGATATGGATGCTTTGCCTTTTACAATAAACGGGCAAAATGTAAATATTCATGCTTGTGGCCATGATGCTAACAGTACTATGGTACTTATGGCAAGTTTACTACTTGCTAGGCAGGGAATCAAAAAAGGAATCTTAAAAGTATTATTTCAACCGGCGGAAGAGGTTTTAGGTGGGGCTGAGGCGATACTTGAAAGTGGACTTTTAGATGAAGTAGAGGAAATGTATGGTCTTCATCTTAGGCCCCTTCAGGAAGCAAAACTAGGTCAAGCTACTCCTGCATTATGTCATGGTTCTTCATATGTGGTGGGAGCAAGTTTAAAGGGATTGGCGGCTCATGGTGCTCGGCCTCATTTGGGTATTAATGTTATTGATGCAGCAGCAAGTATTGTTAATGCAGTTAATTCGATCAAGCTTAATCCCGGAGTACCTTTTTCAGTCAAAACTACAAAATTGATAGCAAATAGTGGTGCACATAACACTATTCCTGATTCTTGCGAAATGATTTTTGATTTAAGAGCTCAAACTAATGAGGCGATGAGTTTATTACTGGAAAAAACACAAAAAGCAATTGAAAGTGGGGCTCAAACCGTAGGGGCCCAGGCCCAAGTTACTATTTTAGGGGGTGTACCTGGTGCCGATTATGACCCGGATTTAATCAATGTTGCCAGAAGTTGTATTGAAAGGGTATTGGGGGAAGCAATGGATCCGATTATCACTCCGGGTGGTGAGGATTTTCATTATTATAGTACCAGGGGTAAAATCAAAACAGCATATATAGGCTTAGGTGCCAATTTATCACCTGGTTTACATCATCCGGAAATGAAATTTGACTTGGAGGCATTGCTTTATGGTGTGAAAATTTTGCTGGAAATTGTTGCTCTACGCTGTCAATTAGTAAAAAATTAATGTTTGCATAAAAAATCCCTCCCTTGGTTAGATTGATACCGATTACCAAGGGAGGGATTTTTTATGTCTACTACCGAAAGAACGGTGGCTGAAGCAATTTTAGATCAATTAGCGACTTGGGGTGTAAGAAGAATTTATGGCTATGCCGGTGATGCTATTTTAACCTTTTTAGATGCGATTAATTGTCATCCTAAGATTGAATATATAGGTACTCGCCATGAAGGGGCGGCAGCTTTTATGGCTTCAGCGGAAGCTAAACTTACCGGGAGAGTTGGAGTTTGTACAGCTACCAGTGGTCCAGGTGCTGCTAATTTAATAAATGGTTTAGCAGATGCTTTTTTGGATAAAGCTCCGGTAATTGCTATAACTGGACAAGTTCCCGCTAAATATATAGGTACAGGCTATAAACAATATATTGATGAGCAGATATTATTAAATCCTGTTACAAAATACAATACTCTTTTAATAGACCCCCAACCTACTGTGGAAGTTGTATATAAAGCTTTACAAATTGCTATGGGCCAAGGTACAGTTGCCAATATTTCCGTACCAAAGGATACCTTTGATAAACCTTGTTCTACCCCTCCCCGCTTGCAAGATGTTTTATTTCCTGCTCATAAACTGCCTCAAGACCAGGGGATCAAAGAGGCAATTAATTTATTAAATAAGGCGAAAAAGCCGATGTTTTTAATTGGTAGGGGTGCTCAAGGTAAAGGTGAATTAGTGAAAAAATTGGCTGATAAGTTAGGAGCGGCAATTGCCTACTCTCTACCGGCTAAAGGTGTAATTTCCAGTGATTTCAAGTATCTTGTGGGAGGGCTGGGCTTGGCCGGAACAAATAAGGCTTCCAATCTTCTTTCAGAGGCTGATTGCCTGTTAACTATAGGTGCAACCTGGTGGCCGCAAAAATTTGTTCCTCAAGAAATCCCCATTATTCAGCTAGATGCTATTTTAGAAAATATCGGTCTACAAGCTAATATTACTTTAGGTGTTGAAGGTTGTATCCGGAAGGCCTTGCAATTCATTTTAGATGGCACAAAAGCAAAAAGTAATAAAAAGTGGCGGGAAATTATTAGTTCTACTCGCAAAAATTGGTTGGTACGGCTTGAAGAGGAGGCTAATGCCAATGAAAACCCCATTACCCCGCAAAGGTTAGTGTACAGCGTGGAACAAGCCCTTGACCAGGATGCAATTATTACTTTAGATGTAGGAGAACATGTACTTTGGTTTGATAAAATGTTTCAAGGGAAGGGGCAAAATATACTTATATCTGGTTCTTGGCGTAGCATGGGTTTTGGGTTACCAGCAGCCCTTTCAGCACAACTTGAATTCCCTAAACGTCAAGTCGTTACATTAATGGGTGACGGTGGATTTACTATGTCTATGCCTGAACTAGTAACTGCTGTAGAAAAGGGTTTGGCTGTTAAAGTTGTCGTATTTAATAATAAGTATTTATCTATGGAAAAAAACAGGATGATTGTAAGCGGTTTGAGCCAGACCGGAACTAATCTATATAACCCTGATTTTAGTGAAGTTGCTAAAGCGTGTGGTCTTGAGGGTTATAAAGTAGCAGATGTAAAAGAATTAGATGAGGTAATAATTAAAGCATTTAAATCAAACAAGCCATCTTTAGTAGAGGTGGAGGTATCTAGCCCTATTCCACCACATACAACACTATAAAAAGCAGTGAAAAAGTGGAACAGTGAAAGAGTGGAAAAATTTTTTAAGGCTAAGATTAAGTTAAGGTTTCACTTCGCTAGGTTGGAAAAGCCTTGTATGGATGTCCTTTGCGCGTCTGATTTTTTGTCATAGAAAAATTGGTGAAAATTTACGAAATAATTCTTGCTTTTCGCAAAATCATATTGTAGAATATGTTTACATACAATTTAATACATTTTGTAAAGGGGAGTAGCTACTGAGTTTTCGGTAGTAATATCGTCATTGCGGCTCAAAAAGCCCGGTATTACTTTAGCTTTTGCTATAGCAAGACCTTTACCTTGAATCACATTTTCAAGGTAAAGGTCTTTTTTAATTATACCTTTCAGGAATTAAATGACACTTAAGGGTTGTTTTGGCAAATTAGCTATGTAAATTTTTTCTTGTAATTATTTGTCTTAATAAGACAAATAAATAATCTAAGTCCATAATTAGCAAAAAAACTGCTAGCTGATGGACGCGCAATTGCGCGCCTCCACAGTCACTAATTAGGCTTAGATTATATAGCATTAACTAAATTAAGGAGGAATTAAATTGAGTGACAAAAGGTGGTATGCTAAGGAAGTCCACCAGGTTGTACAAGATTTAAATGTCAATTTGGAAAAAGGGCTCAGCAGTGAGGAGGTCAACAAGCGATTAGAATCTTATGGCCCTAATGAATTAAAAGAACCACCGCCGCGCAGTATTCTATCCATGTTTATTGCTCAGCTTAAGGAAACACTGGTTCTAATTCTAATCATTGCTGCTATTGTTTCTGGTGCACTAGGTGAATGGGCAGATTCAATTGTTATCCTTATCATAGTTATTTTAAATTCTGCTTTAGGTGTATTCCAGGAAAACAAGGCTGAACAAGCTCTTAAAGCTTTAAAAGAAATGACCAAGGCTATGGTCAAAGTACTACGTAATGGAAAAGTCAGCCAAGTTGAAGCCGGCCATTTGGTGCCAGGTGATGTAGTACTATTGGATGCCGGAGATTCTATCCCGGCAGATGCTCGCCTTTTTGAATCTGCTTCATTAAGAGTTAATGAAGCAGCACTTACCGGCGAATCAGTGCCGGTAGAAAAAGAATTAACTGTGATTCAAGGTGAAGAGGTTTCTGTCGGGGACCGTAAAAATATGATTTTTCGCGGAACAACAGTTACCGGTGGTCGGGGTAAAGCTATTATTACTAATACAGGTATGGACACAGAGTTAGGTAAAATAGCTCAAATGCTTCAGGAAGAGCCCCCGGACCCAACACCATTACAACGGCAGTTAGCTGAACTAGGAAAAATCCTGGGAATTGTGGCCGGAATCATTGTAGCTATAGTTTTTGCTACTGGATTATGGCGGGGCGGAGAAGTCCTTGAAATGTTTATGACTTCCATCGCTTTAGCTGTTGCGGCTATTCCAGAAGGTTTACCATCAGTAGTAACCATTGTTCTTGCTCTCGGTGTTACTAGAATGAGTCGCCGTAATGCTATTATCCGAAAACTACCGGCAGTAGAAACATTAGGTGTTGCTAACTATATCTGTTCTGATAAGACGGGAACCTTAACTAAAAATGAAATGACTGTTACACGAATTTATCATGATGGCAAATTTATTAAATTAACAGGAACAGGTTACCAACCTGAAGGAGAATTTCTAGACGAAAAGGATGGAAAATTAGAACCCAAAGATATCAAAAGTTTAGAACTAATGCTTCGGGGTGGGGTGTTAAATAGTGATGCCCGGATAGAGAAAGGTGAAAAAGCTTATGAAGTAATAGGTGACCCCACCGAAGGTGCTTTAGTGGTGGTAGCAGGAAAAGCTGGCTTTTATAAAGAGGATGTCGATGGTAAATATCCTCGTCTCGAAGAAATACCTTTTGATTCTGCTCGGAAGATGATGACGACCTTTCACAAAATTGATAATGAAATAATTTCTTTTACTAAAGGGGCTCCAGATGTTCTTTTGGCACGTTGTAACCAAGTGCTCACCGGTGATGGAGTAAAAGAATTAAGTAAGGATGAAAGTGAACAAATTTTAAAGGTGAATTCTTCTTTGGCTTCCGAAGGTCAGCGGGTACTTGCTCTTGCCTATCGTAAGTGGCAAGAACTACCTAAAAAACCTACATCTGATTTTGCAGAAAATAAATTAATCTTTATTGGATTTTTTGCAATCTTAGACCCAGCAAGAGACGAAGTTAAGGATGCCGTTGCTGTAAGTCGTGAGGCCGGAATAAAAACAGTTATGATTACCGGTGACCACCAAGATACAGCGTTAGCTATCGCTAAAGAGCTAGATATTTGGCGGGAAGGCGACGAAGTCTTTACTGGTGTTCAGTTGGAAAAAATGAGTGAGGAAGAACTTAAAAAACACGTTAACGATACAACAGTTTATGCCAGAGTATCACCGGAGCATAAATTACGGATAGTAGGTGCCCTTAAAGCCAATGGTCATGTAGTAGCTATGACTGGTGACGGTGTCAATGATGCTCCTGCATTAAAACGAGCCGATATCGGGGCCGCTATGGGTATTACCGGAACGGAAGTAGCTAAAGAAGCATCTGATATGGTGCTTTTAGATGATAACTTTGCAACTATCGTCA
>JBMNUR010000079.1:0-10727 GCA_050946395.1 Peptococcales bacterium | reverse complement strand
GAAGGAGGCAGACTCGAAATCTGTTGTACGGTTTTCCGTACCTAGGGTTCGAATCCCTATCTCTCCGCCAAACAAGGCAGGAAACAAGATGCAAGAAAAAATCGTGTGATAAAAAATAGAAGGATTTCAACTTTTAGTGAATCCTTCTATTTTTTATTATTCATAAATAGGAAATTATATACTTTGCCATTTTGCAAAGTGTCAAGGATTACAGTACTGGAATGCGCGCATTTCTTGTGAACAAGTAACAGGAAAACCAAACTTTTCAAAATATTGTAAATTCATGCAACTTGTATCTTGATTTTGTAGTATAATTAACATATGTGAAGTTATTATATGAAGGTGAAGAAATATGGATAGGTATAGTGGTTTTGAAAATCAGATTCCTGAGAGTATAATGCAGAAAGTAGAAAAATACTTATGTAAGGATGTTGCGCTTTTTAGACCAGATACATTTATTGCCGGAAAACTTATGCATTCAGAGGACTTTCATATAATTATTCCATCAGCACCTCCCCCAGACACCTATGTAAACGATAAGCGGCGAAGCTTTAGTATGGGAAAAATCGTTACCTTTAATCCGGGTGATACCATACTATGCACTGAGGAAGGTACAAAAAAGCAGTACTTTTCACTACTTATAAAGCCGGATTTTATTAATAAAATAGTGGAGGAAATGGGCTATTCCGGCAATACTAGGTTTTTAAAACTACATAATCCATATTCAAGGGAACTGATGCAAGTAATCAACGCTTTTGATAGGGAAGTTACACGTTCTGACTGCTTCCCGTTGATGTTAGATTGTTTAGCCGTACAGATTGTTACTTTACTTTTACGGGAATTTAAAACGAATTTAAAAAAATTTCCGGATAAGTTTTCGGATATAGATACATATATTAATTTATCCTTAGAATATATCCATACTTTTTATAATGCCAATATTACTATCGCAGATATTTGTAAGGAAATCAATATTTCCCCCTTCCATTTTATTCGGACCTTCAAGGAAAAAATGGGAGTTTCTCCTTATCAATACCTATTACAAGTTCGTATTCAAAAAGCGAAGGAGTTTTTGAAATCCGGTCGGTATCCTATATCCGAAGTAGCCATGTTGTGTGGTTTTGTTAGTTTGTCTCATTTTTCCAGTACTTTTAAAAACATGGTTGGGTGTTCTCCTGGTAATTACAGAAAAAATTTTGCGTCAAAATAGCAATTTTTAATAAGTCCTTCAAGCAATTATTCCAAAGGAATAGTTGTTTTTTTTATTTACAATAAGATTGATTGTAAAAAAATGGTGGAAAAGGAGAGGTGAGGAAATATGTCCTAGGTCTATGTTATTAAAATGATTCTAAATAATGGTCGTTAAGATTTCTCAGAACAAAATTAGTTTTGGGTGACGGCGAACTGCATTTTAACTTTTATTAACGTGGAATTAAGGGAGGAAGCATTGTGAACATATTGAATCGAGGGAGGCTTGCGAAGTCTCTGGCTGTGATTCTGGCGCTGGCTCTGGTTATAGCTACGCCTATAGGCGGAGTGAGCGTCTATGCCGCCACTCCTACTTCCATCGAAGTTGGTAATATGGAAGAATGTGAATCGGTAACAGATGCTGTATATAAAGAAGATTTAACTAATCTTGTGGAAGACGAGGTTGGTATATCTGAGGATTTAGTAACAGTATCAGATGCTGTATATAGTGAAGATAACATTGTCCGGATGGACGACATTGTTTTCGATGAAGAATTAGCAATGCCCCTAAAAACCGAAATTTTTGTGTTTGAGGTGGGAAGTGAAGAGGAACTTGAAACAGCACTAGGTAATATGAATAGCGGTGATACTATCAAGTTGACGGCGGATATCGATTATAATAAGGGAATTAAGATTGAAAATAAAAGCATTACCTTTGATGTGGGCAGCTTTATTCTTAATGTTTCCAATAAAGGAGGCATAGGGTTGGAGGTAACAAGCGGCCATGTAAACTTAGTGGGTTCTGGCCAGTTTAATATCTCCAATAGTGTAGAGGGGGTAGTGGTCCGCGAAAACTCCTCAGCTACTGTCACTAATGTAAAGTCGGTCTCTGGGAGTGGAATAGGGGTTTATGCTAGCGGTAGTAATTCCGTTATTCATGCACTGGGAAATATTGAAGTTATAGGCAGCAAAGGAAAAGGCGCCGTAACCTGGAGTGACGGAAGTGTCACAGTGGACGGAACAATTACCGCCGCGGTTTATGTGCAGATAGGCGTAACTTCTTTGTGGAAAACAGAAGGAGTTCCTAACGCCGGCAAGGACGGCTATCTTAAATACTTTTCGGATAACGATGGTGAAAATGAAAAAGGCATCGTCTGGGTTAAGGATACGCCCCCTGTAGTTAAAAAATATTTTGAAATTGACGGATTCCAATACGAAACTTGGGAAGCAGCTTTGGGTGCAATAAAGAGTGGAGAAACATTACCGACAATGAAGTTACTGCAAGACTACACACATATTGGTACGGTAGAAATCATTGGTAAGAGATTTATCATGGATTTAAACGGTAACGATTTTAATATAGTATCTGCCGCTGAAAAAGCTCTCATTGTTGGCGAGTGTTACCTATCTATTGAGGGAGAAGGACGGCTAAATGTCAAAGGAGATCAGTATGGCGTATGGGCAACCGAAGGAGGCTATGTCACTGTTACTAATGCTATTGCTCTTGCCCCTTATGGTGTTGGTGTATATGCCGAAAAAGGTGCACAGGTAACGGTGTTAAAAGATGCCGGGGGTCAAATAGGAGCATATGCGAAAGATGAGGATACTCATATTATCATTGAAGGGAAAATTTCCGGAAATAAGCCTGGTAGCTATGTAAGGGTCGGCTATGACTATCTACCTCAGTCCTGGGGCGCCATTAAAGATAACGATACACAGTACTTGGTTTATACTGATGCATTAGGAAAGGGTACTATTTCTGTGAGAGCCACATCTCCTATTCCGGAGAGAATCTGCATGATTCCCGACTACAGGGGATTAGGTTATTCAATGGCGTACTCGGAGTTAGATGCAATTCTGGACATGGTAATAGAGGGTATGCAGATAGAAGTCAAACTACTTAAGGACATCAATTACCCGAAATCTATGAGTACGAGAGGTTGCAGGTGGATCTTTAATTTGAATGGATATAACCTTAATATTACAAGTACTGAAGAAGCAGCAGGTCTTTATGCATCTAAGGACATTATTTTGAATGGAGAAGGCGCTTTTAATGTAACCGGTAGAGAATTCGGCGTGGTAGCTAGTAATCGATATACAATCATTATGGTTACCAATGCTATTGCTACAGAGGAAAACACCGGAGTGGGAATTAGGGTAGAGGGTGGAGCTAAAGTCTATGTACAGGAAGATGTCGTGGGTCAAAAATGTGGTGTGATGATTTACGGCAGTGGGAATAGTGAGGTCTTCGTGGGTCGTAATGTCCGGGCAGACATTAACTATGGCACCGGTGTTAGTGTTAAGGCTGGTGGGGTAGGCTCTGTTACTGTGGAAGGAAAAATTACAGCACATACCACAAGGTATGCGGAGCTTGATGGAATATATTTAAGTCGGCAATCCGGAATTGTAAATCATGGTGTGGCTGAAAAAGCAGACTATATCCGGTACTCTCATGAGTCATTTCCTGGCTTTAACCTTTGGGTCAAAAATGCAACCTTTTATGCTTTAACCGTGGAAAACGGCAGTGGTGATGGTAGTTACGCTGCAAACACAGAGATAAATATTCAGGCTGATCCAGCGCCCGAGGGAAAAGTATTTGACTGTTGGACCTCCAGCGGTGGAGGAAGCTTTGCAGATGCAAATAGTGCTAACACCACCTTTACTATGCCGGCTGAATCAGTGACTGTCACTGCTACCTATAAAGATGCACCTATAACAACTTATCAATTGACCGTGGAAAACGGTAGTGGTGATGGTAGTTACGCTGTAAATACAGAGGTAAATATTCAGGCTGATCCAGCGCCCGAAGGGAAAGTATTTGACTGTTGGACCACCGGTGGCGGAGGAAGTTTTGCAGATGCTAATAGTGCTAACACCACCTTTACTATGCCAGCTGAATCAGTGACTATTACTGCCACTTACAAAGATAAGGAAGAAGTCCTGCCTGTTTTATATACAATTACAGCTTCGGCGGATAGCGGTGGTAGTATAACTCCTAGTGGTAACATTAAAGTAATCGAAAAAGGTAGCAAAACCTTTACTATTACAGCCGATAATAACTATCGTATTTCCTCTGTGATGGTAGATGGTTAGACCAAGGGGCAATTTCCACTTATACCTTTAGTAATGTCACTGCCAATCATACCATTAGTGCTTCTTTCTCCTATGTGGGCGGTGGTGGAGGCTCTTCTTCCGGGTCTGTGCCAAAACCTAAGAATGAAGCTCAAATAATTGATTCAAATGGAAATATTATAAAAAAAGTTGAAACTCAGTTTAATAACAGTACGTTACTTGCTTCAGTAGTTTTTGATATGGTTTCTTTAAACAATGCATTTGATAAATCAAAGAAAGATACTAAAGGGTTCAAAACAGTAAAAACTAATATTCCTGAAATGAGTGGAGCCAAAGCTTATGAAATAGTATTGCCTGTAGGTTTTTTAACCTCAGGGGATGGAAGTAAAATTGTCCAAATCCAGACCGGTCTAGGAGATATAAATGTTCCTGGCAATTTACTTACTACAAAGGATATAGCCGGGGCACAAAATGTGTCACTAATAATTACCCTGGTAGATAAGAGTAACCTGGATAGGAAAATACAAAATCAAATCGGAAGCCGACCAATCATCCAGCTAAGTATTAAGATTGATGGTAAACAGATTCCTTTGTACAATTTAAATACACCTATAATAGTAGTTTTACCCTATACCTCTACAGTTATGGAACTAGTAGCTACTGAACATATCGTCGTCTATCATATTGATGACAAGGGTAACGTGATTTCTGTCCCTAATGGGCGTTATGATCCAGCTACGGGCACCGTTATCTTTAGCACTGGATATTTAGGACGATATGCAATTGGCTATGTCCATAAGACTTTTAGCGACCTGGGAAGTGTGGAATGGGCGCGAAAGGCTATCGAGGTCATGGCGTCCAAGGGAATAATTAATGGTACGGGAATAAATATTTACTCACCCACTGTTAAAATTATTAAGGCTGATTTCCTGGTACTTCTCACAAAGACCTTAGGGCTAACAGCCGAGTTTAAGGATAATTTTGTGGATGTAGCACCGGATGTCTACTATTATGAAGCTGTAGGTATAGCTAGAAAGTTAGGAATTGTCACGAGTGAAAATAACCTGTTCAATTATGAGGAGAGTATTTCCCGACAGGATATGGCACTCTTGACTGTTAAAGCACTGGAAAACCTAGGAAAATTAAATACCGAAGTTGATACTAGTGTACTGGAGAAATTTAAAGACAAGAGAGAAATAGCTGACTATGCCCTTGAAAGCATGGCGAAGTTAGTAAAAGAAGGTCTCTTGGCAGGCTCAGAAAATAAATTGTATCCTCGCACACCGGCAACTCGTGCCGAGGTAGCGGCGTTCCTGTACAGAATATACAATAACTATAGTTATTAAATCAAGTAAAAAAGAGCTTCACCTACTTGTACTGACCCCCAAAAGTTAGACCTAAAAATCTAACGATTGGAGGGTCAGTACATACTGGTGAAGCTCTTTTTGTTTCAGATTCTCCTAAATAAAAGAACCCAGGAGTATTCCTATAGCTAAATAAAAGCCAAAAGAAGTATTAGTATCTGCGGTAAGTTTCATAGCCGGCATCATCTCGATAGGGAGTTTTTTACCCTTAAATTTAATAATAGCTTGGTAGGCTTTTGGAATACTAATAAACGCCAGTAAGCTAAAGAAAGATACATAATTTAGAGCTATTAATAAAAGAACCCATAAATAACTGAAAGCAAACATACCAGCCAGAAGTTTAATGGCATTTTCTTTTCCCACTAAGATGGCTAAGGTTTTTCTTCCTTTAGCTTTATCTTGATCAAAATCACGAATATTATTAGACATTAAGATGGCACCTATTAAGATAGCAATAGGGATACTAATGAGAAAACTTTCTAAAGTTACAAAGCTGGTTTGGATATAGAAGGAAATAAGGATAATTACCACACCCATAAATAAGCCTGCAAAAAGTTCCCCAAAAGGTGTGTAGGCAATAGGATATGGACCACCGGTATATAGATAGCCAATCAACATGGAAAAAGCCCCAATCACCGCAATCCACCAACTAGTTTTCAAACAAATATATACTCCTAAAAGAAGGGATAAAAAATACAAGAAAAGAGCGATAGAAAGTACTGTATTTGGGCTCATACCTTCTCTGACTATAGCTCCGCCAATACCTACAGATTCTTTGGTATCTAAACCTCTTTTGAAATCATAATATTCATTAAACAAATTAGTGGCTATTTGAATAAGCATCGAGGCCAGGATCATAGCTAAAAAAAGTAGGTAATTAATTGAAACTATTTGATAGGCTAAACAAGTACCTAAAAACACCGGAACAAAAGAAGCTGTTAATGTATGGGGGCGAGTAATTCTCCACCATTTTTTAAATTTCATAGGAAAGGGGACACACCTCCTTATAGTAAGGTTTATTTTAGTCGGAGGAATGTCTCCAAAGAATAAAGGGACACACCTCCTAATAACAAGAAAATAAGGGAAAGGATGCAGGAAGCAAGATTAGCGCCCACGTGCTCACGAATTAACGAATAGACGAATTGGCTACTTAAAGACTATTTTATCATTAAAATAAGATTTTAAAAGTATCAATTCAATTGCTTAACTAGGTAGAATATGATATTTTTTAAGTTGAATTCAAATAGAGGAGTGTAAACTAAAAGTGAAGTTTAATACTAGATTTGTTGTAATTATTCTTATATTAATGGTGTTTGTGACGGGTTGTAATCTAAAAAAATCCGAGAACCTCGAAGAAAGAGTTTTAAAAATAGGGGTTTTACAAATAGATGATTCACTACCTTTTTTTGTTGCAGAAGCAGAAAATCTTTATAATAAACATAACGTAAAAGTAGAATTAATCCCTTTTGGTAGTGCCAGGGATAAGGATGTAGCTTTAGAAAGCGGAGAAATTGACGGAGTTTTAACTGATATGATCGTTACCGGACTCTTAAAAAAGGGTGGGACAAATGTTAAAATTACTGCTTTAGCCTTCGGAGTGACACCAGAGGAAGGTCGGTTTGCAATCCTTGCTTCACCTCAGAGTACTATTTCTCAACCCAATGATTTAAAAGATGTTCCCATCGCTATATCAAACAATACCATTATTCATTATCTCGCAGAAAAAATGCCGTTGGAGGCGGGATTAAAAAAGGAAGACATTACAACCCAAAGTATACCGGATTTAAATATTCGTTTAGAGGCATTAGTATCTGGTAAAGATGTACAGGCTGCTATTTTACCAGATCCCCTGGCTACTTTAGCAGAAAAAATGGGTGCCAAGGTAATTATCGATGATACCAAGCTTAACAAAAACTTATCACAGTCAGTACTGATTTTTCGAGAAGAGGTAATAAGAAATTATCGAGGAAAAGTAGTTAGCTTATTAAAAGCCTTTGAAGAAGCGGGGCAAATGCTCAATAATAATCCCGAGAAATATTATGAAATAAGGATGGAAAAAACTCGGGTACCCGAACCCTTACGGGGGAGTTATCCAGCTCCTACTTATTCACCTTTAGCTGTACCCGACCCGGAAATGGTGAAAGATGTGATGGATTGGATGGTTGAAAAAAATTTATTAGGCAAACCATTTTCTTATGAGGAAATAGTTGATAAATCATTAATTGAATGAGGAGTTGCAATGATAGAGGTTAGGGATATATCACTTAGCTATAAAACTATAAATACTAAAGAAGATTTAAAAGCTTTGCAAAATATAAATTTGAAGATAGAAAAAGAGGAAAGGTGTGTTTTATTAGGGCCTTCAGGCTCTGGTAAGACCTCTTTGCTATACCTTGTGGCAGGACTTATTGAACCAAATTTTGGGGAAGTATTAATAAACAATAAAACAGTTAAAGGACCTCAAGGAAATACAGCCATAATCTTGCAAGATTATGGTCTTTTTCCCTGGAAAACAGTTTTAGCTAATACTTCTTTAGGTTTGGAAATAAAAAAGGTATCTAAAGGAGAGAGTAAGAAAAAGGCCCTAGACATTTTAGAAAGTCTGGGTATTAGTGAATATGCTTATAAATATCCTTTTGAGTTGTCAGGTGGGCAAAGACAAAGGGTAGCTATTGCCCGGGCTTTGGCTATGGAGCCGGAAATATTATTAATGGATGAGCCTTTTAGTGCTTTAGATGCTTTAACCAGAGAGGAAATGCAAGAATTAATTTTAAGACTATGGCAGGAAAAAGGTTTTACTTTTATTTTAGTAACCCATAGTATTGAAGAAGCTGTTTTCTTGGGTGAAAAAATTGTTATTCTTTCCGAAAGCCCTGGTGCGATAGTGGAGGTAGTTAATAATAAAAGCCTGAGTGAAAAGGCATTTCGTAATACATTGGATTTTTATCAGCAGTGTACTAATGTCCGTGGTATGATTGAAGGTGGAAACCATGGATAAATTAAAATCAACATTCACTTACTCTTTAGCGGCTATTTTTCTTATTGTTATGTGGCATCTAGCTAGTATCCTGGTAGCTAAACCATTTTTACCGCCACCTTTAAATGCTTTTAGGGATTTTTTTAGATTATTTATGAATTGGCAGCTAACAGGTCATTTTGCTATTAGCACTTATCGAGTGATAATTAGTATCCTTATTGCTTTTATTTTTGCCGTACCCTTGGGGATTTTTTTAGGGCGGCATAAGACCTTTGATAATCTCTTGGCACCCCTCATATATATTCTTTATCCTTTACCGAAAATTGTTTTCTTGCCGATTTTAGTAGTTTTTTTGGGATTGGGCAATGCCCCTAAAATTGTTTTAATTACCATAGCAGTATTTTTTCAGCTTTTGGTTACGGTGCGTGATTCAGCCAGGGCTGTGCCATATCAGAGTCTACAAGTAATGCGCTCTTTAAATGCCTCAAATTGGCAAATTTATAGACACTTAATTTGGCCTTATTGTTTACCTAGTGTTTTAACTTCCTTAAGAATAGCCCTGGGAACAGCTGTAGCAATTTTATTTTTAGCGGAAACTTTTGCTTCGAAAAATGGTTTGGGTTATTTTATACTTGATGCCATGGAAAAGAGAGATTATGGGGAGATGTATGCAGGTATTATCGCCATGGGTTTATTGGGTCTTTTACTTTATGAGATAGTGGACCTTTTGCAGAAAAGGTATATCAAATGGCAAAAATAATGGAAAAGAGGGGGGAGTCTAATGATCCGGGAAGTTAATAAAGTAGCAGCCATTCATGATCTTTCAGGTTTTGGTAGATCTTCGTTATCGGTGGTTATCCCTATTTTAACTACTATGGGTGTGCAAGTGTGTTCATTGCCTACCGCAGTTTTGTCAGCCCATACCGATTATCCAGGTTATACATTTGTGGATCTAACTGATTCTATGGAGGGTTTTATTAAACATTGGCAATCTTTAGGGATAAAGTTTGATTGTATTTATAGTGGTTTTTTAGGATCTGCTAGGCAAATCAAGATAATTTCAAATTTTATTGATGATTTTTCTTTTAATAATCCCTTGGTTGTTATTGACCCGGTAATGGCTGATGATGGTGAATTATATAGCACCATGGATATGGAAATGGTGGAAAAAATGAGGGATTTAATTAAAAAAGCCGATATTATTACTCCTAACTTTACCGAGGCGGCTTTTCTTTTAGGAGAAGATTATCATTTAGATGTGGATGAGGAAAAAATAAAAGAATGGTTAGTAAGATTGTCCCAAATGGGGCCCAAAACAGTAATAATCACTAGTGTGCCTGATAATAGCAAAATAAAAAAGACTAGTGTTATTGCTTATAATCGGGAGGATGGGCATTTTTGGAAGGTAAGTTGTGTCTACATTCCTGCTCATTATCCCGGAACCGGGGATGCTTTTACAAGTGTTATCGTGGGTAGTCTCCTGCAAGGAGATAGTTTACCTATTGCCTTAGATCGAGGTGTCCAGTTTATTACAGCGGCAATTAGAGCTAGTTATGGTAGTAAATATCCTGTCAAAGAAGGAGTTCTTTTAGAGAGAGTATTAGGAAACCTTAACATACCAGTGTTAAGTAGTACGTATGAGATATTAGACTAGTCGCCGATTCGCTTAATCGTCAATTCGCCAAATCGCCTAACAGATATTCGTTGTCGATTTGTTTGTATAGACGATTGACGAGAAACTTATGGGCGAGTAGGCGAGCTAAGATTATAAAGTTCGCGGAATTCTTGGATAACATCCTTTAGCCTATTAGAAATTTGAGGAATAGCATAACCAATATAAATTGGTGAAGTTATAAATCTAGGCATAGCTTTAGCAATAATCCGATTTTCATATTGATAGAAGAAAAGGTTATAACTATCACAGTATTTATTAAAGTGATGTAAAATATAGTTTGTAGTAATTTGAATATAATCTGCCATTTGTCTTAGATTATCAATGTCCTCAATGATGATATTAAATTCGAAAAAACCCACTCGCGGTGAAGTAGAAATATTTAGTTCCACCCCATTATTATTTTCAAGAATTAAACCCTCGAAATATTCCTTTTTTAGAGTTTCCCGGTAAT
>JBMNUR010000078.1:0-10784 GCA_050946395.1 Peptococcales bacterium | reverse complement strand
TATTAATTTTTTTCAAAATATTAGGAAAAAACCTTGACTTTTAATGGAATTACTGGTATCATCTAGATGAGGGTTGTCGAAAATTGTAGGAAAGAGGGGGGTAAACGTGAAATCAACTGGTATCGTACGTAAAGTAGATGAACTAGGCAGAGTGGTTATTCCTATCGAATTACGGAGAACCTTAGGTATCGACGAAAAAGATGCCTTGGAAATTTACGTAGACGATGAAAAAATCATTCTGAAGAAATATGAACCAGCTTGTGTTTTCTGTGGTAATGCAGACAACATTCAAAACTTCAAAGGCAAACTTGTTTGTCATGAATGTGCTCATGCTATGGCCGCCAATGCAGGTTAATCAGTACATAATGCTAAAACGTCCCACCAGTGATGGGACGTTTTTTTAATTATTACTGTTCCACTCTTTTACTCTTACACTTTCCTTTAATCATTACTTCCTCATATAATTCCCTTTTGCTTATATCTGCGCACTTTGCTACCTCGCTTACTGCATCCTTGGGGGTTACGCCTAAGGATGTAAGCCTTTTTACCTCTTCCAGGGCCCATTCCATACCTTTTTCTTCCTTCTTTGGACCTGCTCCTTGTACTACTAAAGTAAATTCACCTTTGACTTTCTTTTCCTGAAAATACTTAAGAACATCGGAAATAGTCCCTCGCACAACCTCTTCAAATTTTTTGGTCAATTCCCGACATGCTGCCATCTGGCGATTACCAAAGAAAGTTTCCATTACCTCTAATGTGGCTAACAACCGATGGGGTGATTCATAAAAAATTAACGTCCTTTCCTCATTAACTAACCTTTGAAAAAAATCCTGTTTTTCTTTATTATTCCGGGGAATAAAACCTTCAAAGGCAAAACGTTCTGTTGAGAGACCTGAGATAACTAAACCTGTAATTGCCGCAACTGGGCCAGGCAGAACAATAACTTCAATACCTCGTTCAATACAATCCTGTACCAACTCCTGACCTGGGTCGGAAACCCCCGGCATTCCCGCGTCAGATACTAAAGCTACATCTTTACCCGCCAATAATTCAGCTACAATCTTTTCACCTTTATACTTTTTATTATGTTCAAAATAACTAGTAACCGGCTTAGATATAGAAAAATGGGTTAATAACTTTAAGGTTTGTCTTGTGTCCTCACAAGCAACTAAATCAACTTCTTGTAAAGTTTCTAAAACTCTAAGAGTAATATCCTTTAAATTACCAATAGGTGTTCCACATAAAAAAAGACGACCCTTATTTTCCACAGGTCTCACCACCATCATAATATTCCATTATTTCTTTAGTATAGACTCCATCATCATGATAAATTACTAAAGGTTCATGTACTATTAAGCCTGGCTTTGTTCCTTTAGTAGCTTCGATTAATACTAAATTTGCATTTTTATTTAAAAAGGGGTGTACCAGCCTAATTCTTTTAGGCTCGATTTTGAATTTCGTCAAAAGGGAAATAATTTCCCCTAATCTTTCGGGCCGATGAACCAATGCGAAATTCCCCTTATTTTTCAATAATAATGCTGCACTTTTTACTAAATCCTCTAAACTACATTCCAGTTCATGTCTGGACAAGGCTACTTCCTCAATAGGACTAATTTTGCCCTGACCAATAGGTAAATAAGGAGGATTAGAAATCACCAAATCATACTGCCCATGCTGCTCAGACCCAATATTTCTTAAATCTGCATTAACAATCTCTATATCTTTTAAATTATTAAGAGTTACACTCCGCCGGGCCATCTGAGCAACCTCTTGTTGAATTTCTACCCCAGTGATTTTTAAATCTTTGGCTCTGGTAGAAAGGATAAGGGGGATAATCCCTGTCCCTGTACCCAAATCAATAATTTTATTACCCCTTTTAAGAGAAGCAAAGTGGGCTAAAAGTACGGCATCTAGGGCAAAACGAAACCCTTTCTTTTTTTGAATAACTTTTAGACCACCCAAAATTAGATCATCAATAGTTTCGTTCGCAAATATCTCCACCAAAGGTATCACATCTTCCTTAAAAAACCCATGCAAAATAGACAGTCCCCCTGGCGAGGCTGGCCAAAGTGCAAATGGCAAATATGAAATCCTTCATTATATAGTCGATTTAAATTATCATACCCTTCCCCAATAATTTTTTTAGCATTATCTTCAACTACTTTTTGCTTTTCTTCGGGGTACTGACAGAGTTCCATTTTTAGTCTCTGATTTTCTTCCTCCAGCATATAAGCATGTATTTTAAGTGTCTTTACTTCCTCAATAAGTTCATTAAGTTGATTTTCAAGTTTACTTAATGTTTCTGTAAGCTTCACTCCTATCCCTCCGATACTAGCCCTTTTAACAATGAACACTCCACCACCCTGACCCTTAGCAGTTCCAAAAGGTGGTTAAGTCCAACATGGATACGATTTCAATCTTCCAGTTTAGTTAAATCAAAATCATCTTCGTATTCATTAAGGTTTATTTCCAGTCTTGGTAAATTACATTCTTTATTACATTCTACATAAACATCATTTTCATATTTTAGGCAACACATTAAACGCCCACAAATACCGGATATTTTCGCCGGATTTAAAGAAAGATTTTGTTCTTTGGCCATTTTTATAGATACGGGGTCAAAGTCACCTAAAAAACTATGACAACACAATACTCGGCCACAGGCACCTATCCCACCTAGCATTTTTGCCTCATCTCTCACACCAATTTGCCTTAATTCGATACGCGTCCGAAAGATAGAAGCTAAATCTTTGACTAATTCCCGAAAATCCACCCTACCTTCGGCAGTAAAGAAAAAGATAATTTTGCTATTGTCAAAGGTATATTCCACTTCAATTAATTTCATAGGCAAATTATGTTGATCAATTTTTTCCAGGCAAACTGTAAAGGCTTCTTTTTCTTTGGCTTCATTCACTTTTACTTGTTCAATGTCATCTTCAGTGGCTACTCTTAATACTTTCTTTAGAGGCTGAACAATCTCATCTTCATTGATTTCACGTGGTCCTACTACTACATGGCCAAACTCTATACCCCTGGCAGTTTCAACTATGACTTTGTCATTTGTCGTAATGGTATACGTATCAGGATCAAAATAATATATTTTTCCCGCCGCTTTAAACCGTACTCCTATTACAATCGGCATGGAAAGTCCCCTTTCTTTATTCAAGTTAACTTTAATTTCATAAAAAACACTTCTAGAATTAGCCTTGGATTTACATTGTACTCAAGGTTTCTTATGCTTTCGTTGATTAATAATAAAGCATATTTAATCTCTGTCAAAGATTGAGGGAAGTTTTTAATATGATTTAGGTAATCCTGATTTATTAATATTTCTTCCCGCCCACTAACAGTATAAACTAATAAGTCCCGATACCAAAGCTCTATTATTTCGAAAATAGTTTTTACTTTTTGCTTTTCCCTATCCCACTTTTCACACCACAAGATAATATCACTAAAAGAATGGGTTGATAATCTTTGGGAAAACTCTAACGCTTCCTGCCGCATTTTCAAGAATTCTCCTTCATCTAAAAGCTCTTTTGTTTTAGATAAAGACCCACCTGAAAGACTGGCGGTCAAGTTTATTTGAGCATTCTCTCCCAGATGTTTTTTTCCCAACAGTTCTTTAATAGTATTGACAGAAAGTGGCTGAAAAACTACCTGTTGACAGCGAGAAATAATCGTATCAGGAAGTTTGCTGGCTTCAGCAGTAACTAAAATGAAAACCGTCCTTTCCGGAGGTTCCTCTAATACTTTTAAAAGACTGTTACTAGCCTCAATTGTTAATAAGTGGGCATCATCTAAAATGATAATCTTCTGCTTACCCTCATAACACTTATAGAAAACTTGGCTACGTAAATTGCGAATTTGGTCTATTTTAATGGAGGACTTTTCTGGTTCAATAAGATGAATATCAGGATGATTGTTGCTTTGAGCTTTTTTACAGCTTAAACAATATCTACAAGCATCGGCAATAGATGTATCTAAATTTAAACAATTTAAAGTAGTGGCAAAAGCTAAGGCTGCCGTCTTTTTACCGACACCTTCCGGCCCCTGAAAAAGGTAAGAGTGGCTAACGTGATTATTAATAATACTATTTTTAAGGATTTGAATAGCTGTTTCTTGACCTTTAATTTCTCTAAACCCCACTATCTCACCTTCTTTTCGTCAGTTCGTACATCGAAAATGTCATTAATGAACGTTAGTGAAGCAATCCCATCTTTACGGATTATCTCCACAAACCGAGATCGCCACGTACGCTATCGCTCCACGGGATGACAGAATAGCTACTTCTTTCATAACATGGCAAGAAAAATTTTGTTTGTTTTTTCTGGCCACTAGCCACTATTACAGATACATATCTACTAACATTCCTCTTATTTCATCGAGCTTTTCAAGAATGTTTAAGGACTCAGTTTGTTCACTTAAAACCTGTCGAGAGAGTTCTTCTAGATTTTCATCAACCTTTTTAACTAAAACATGCACCTTTTGCCGCCCTAAACGATCCCAACTAGTTTCATCTTGGGCTAAATAGGCATTTCGTATGGTCCGGTTAAGAAAATCTCGAACGGCTCTTTTGTAATTCTTTAACTCATTTAAAGTACGGGTCTGGGCTAGTTTCTCCGCCCTCTTATCAATCTCGCTAATTAGCCGTTCCAAATCTTCTTGATATTCTTTTTGCCCTACATTGTGTAAGGTTTTTGCGAATTCAACGGGTTCTTTTACGCCCTTTAATCCTTTATCATTATTTACAACTAGACTTTCTCGATTACCCAAGGATGTTATTTTCATGATTTCACACCTGCTTTAGAATTGAAGGTTGGAAAGTTGGAAAACGGGATTGCCACACCTAACGCTCGTAATGACAGTATCCTGTGTTAACTTTCTGATCACTGGTCTGAGTCACTAACAAATACACTTAACACTTTATGCATTATTTCATTATGAACATCTTCAATACTTCTATGCCCATCAATAATGATAAACCGCTCAGGTTCGAGTTGGGCTAGTTTTAAATAGCCGTTCCTAACTCTGTGATGGAATTCGACCTTTTCCCCTTCCAGACGATCTACTTTACGTTTACTTATTCTTTGCAATGTTAACTCTGGGTTTATATCTAAAACAATGGTCAAATCCGGTTTTAAGCCACCAGTGGCATAATTATTTATAGCCTCTAAATCTTCTAAACTTAATCCCCGACCATATCCTTGATAAGCAAGAGTTGAGTCAATAAAACGATCACAAATAACATGCATACCTTTCTTTAAAGCTGGTAAGATAACCTCTCCCACCAGTTGGGCCCGACAAGCCCCATAAAGCAAGGCCTCAGTCTGAGAAACCATACCTTGATTTGCTGCATCTAAGATAACTTCTCTTACTTGTTCTGATATGTGAGTACCACCTGGTTCCCTGGTAAACAAACAAGGTATTGCCATTTCTTTTAATTTATTTTTAAGTAAATTAATTTGGGTTGTTTTCCCAGACCCATCACAACCCTCCAGGGTAATGAATTTCCCCCCCATTAATTTTCCTCCTATTCATTGAGAACAAATATCCCATCCTCTATTTTAAACTTCTCGATATCTTTTTTTAAAATTGCTATGATTCGCTGATCAATAATTTCTCCAGGTACTAATAAAGGTACTCCTGGTGGATATTTAATTAAAAAATCCCCTGCCACTTTACCTAGTGCTTTATCGATATCTAATTTTTCTTTTGGGCGGAAAAAGGCTTCCTGCAACCTAACCACCGTTTTAGGTATTATTTGCGGATTTTTCTCTTTTGTAAAAGAAAAGACAGGTAACTCCTCCAGACTTTTATCTATATCTATTAAGACCCTGAGTAATTTTTGTATAAAATCTTGGGAATTAATAATACCCAAAAGAATTAAACAATATCTTTCTTCAGCTAATTCGATATATATATCATACCTCTTTTGTAACAACTCTGCCAAATGATAACCACTTGTTTTATTTGAGGTGAGGCAAATTTTATAAGGATCAAACTGGCAGTTATTTTTCTGCGAGTAAATGCTTAAATTGCGCAAGCTAGCTACTTTCTTTTTCAAAGATTCAATATTATTAATTGTTTCTGCAATTTGTTCTATTTTATATTCGGCTAAAAAAGCCTGGCAAGCATCTAATGAGGCTAATAATAGGTAAGATGGTGAAGTCGTTTGTAGCATGTTTAAAAACTGGGTTATACTTGGCCCGGAATAATTATGCCCAATATGTAATACACTGGCCTGGGTCAAAACCGGCAAAGTTTTATGCCAACTTTGAATAACAATATGGGCGCCAAGGCTCAATGCTGCAAGTGGTAAATCAGGATGAAAAGCCAAATGAGAGCCATGAGCTTCATCAACAATTATTTGCAGATTATTAGCATGGGCCACGGATATTACCTCTTGGAATTTATAACTTATCCCCTGATATGTAGGATGGGTTAAAATGATAGTTTTACATTGGGGATATTTTTTGATCCATAATTCTAAGTCTTCGGGTTCAATACCTAATGGACAACCTAATGTTTCATCATAGGTAACCGGTAAATAAATAGGCTCAGCATTAGCCAAAATTAACCCATTATAGATAGATTTGTGAACATTTCTAGGCACAAAAATAGGACTATTATAGGCTAAAGCCATAATAGCAGCTTGAATACCTACGCTGGTTCCGTTAACTAAAAAGTAAGAAGCTTGGGCATTATAAAGTTGAGCTGTTAACTTTTGTGCATCTTTTATACAGCCTGAAGGATCATGAAGATTATCCAAACCGTCAATTTCTGTTAGGTCATATTGCCACATTTCTTGTGGCCATTTTTCTCTAAGAGCGGTAGGTATTATTTGTCCACCTTTATGGCCTGGTGTATGGGTAGAATAAGGTCTTTTAGATAAATGCTTATGAATACTGTTAATAATCGGCGTTTTGCTCATTTATTTCGTTAAACCTTTTTTTAAATTTTTTATTAATTTTATCATAGTTTTCTATAATCTACTAGCAACAACTTCACATAACCATTTTCCCCGGGGTAACAATAATAATAATGCAGTTATTATCGAAAGGAGCTTCCTAGTGATGTCAACAAGTAAAATCCCGGTAGATGTAAAAAAATTAACTAAAAAATATAAAGTAGATGTAAAAAAAGTCATTAAAGGTTGGAAAGCTGATAAAACAGATACAGAAATCTCCCAAGCCCTCAATGTAGATTTACTAAAACTGTTGCAACTTCGCAAAGAAATAGAAGAAGCTCACTTACAGGACCGCATTTTAAAAAGGCGGAAAATAAAAAAGTAAAATCACCAAACTTGGTGATTTTACTTTTTTATAGCATCTTTTATCGGGTTTTTTCTTTTCGGCCCATAGCCATATATAACCTCTTTTAGTTTTTGAACCATCATGTTATAAGTGGGATCATCATAGTCCAAGGTCAATAGCTTTTCTTCACAATCAGTACAGATAAATTGACCCGTTAATAAAAACCCCCCTGCTATACCTCTATTGGGTACTTCTTTGCACAAAATACACTTTGGCAATAAATTATCCAAAATTTTTTCTGGAACCGGCGACATCTCTTCTATTTTCATATCCAGGTCACTCCAATTTTTTTGCTGCTAATGATATTTTTGACAAAACACTTTTTAATTAATCCACCTTATGCAAAAAAAATGAAACTGACACTGGGAAAAACAGTAAAAAGGAACCAATGTTCTTTTGATAATACTTATCTTTTTAATGCTATAGATTCTGTGGTTACTGTAGATATGGTGTTTTACAAGTGGTGAATGTGGGTAGTAATGTTAAAGGTTGGGAAAAATATTATTTAGGCTAAATAGTAAAAAAATATGAGAAAAGTTAAATAATTTGATTTAGGTCAATTTAATTTTCTTAAATACTTGCTACAATGAAATCACAAAAACAATATAAAACAAGAAAGAAGGAGAAAATATGTCCAAACAATTAAAATTTAATCAAGCAATAGAAAACCATTTTAAAACATTAGAACAATATGTCCCGATAGTAGCACGAGTTCATGGAGGTACCCATCCTGAATTTCATGAAGTTCATAAGTTATTTGATACTATCAATAAAAAAATAAAAAAAGCAGGAGCGGAAAAACCGGAATTAAATGAGGAATTTGCCAAATTACGTGAAATCACAAATAACTATACAGTTCCAAGTGACGTGTGCGAGAGTTATGAAGCAGTATACAACATGCTAGCTGAAGTGGATAAAGCATATCAAGCTTAACGGCAGCTATCTCACATTAATTAAGGCTTATTCCCCTGACAACAGAACCTAAAACAACATACTCAAAGCAATCGAAAATAAGGAGGGGAGTTAATTTGCAAAGATTTATATTTGGTAAAAAAAATCACATAACATTAATTAGTGGAATTTTAATTATTATTGCATTTATTAGCAAATTAGGTTTTGAAAATATAGATATATTTATTTGGTCGTTGGTTATCGCCTCAGTTTTAGGGGTTACACCTATTGCACTTCAAGCTTATCAAGCCTTAAAAGTAAAAGTTGTCAGTATTGATGTTTTAGTTACTATTGCAGTTGTCGGAGCTTTTTTAATTAAAAACTTTGAAGAATCAGCTATTGTTACATTTTTATTCTTATTTGGAGCTTTTTTAGAACAACGTACATTGAATAAAACACGTTCTGCAATTAAAGAGTTAACTGAAATGGCACCGGAAAGCGCCTTGAAACAAATGGAAAATGGCGAATTTGAAGAAGTTGAAGTAGATGATGTTGAAGTAGGAGATATTTTACTGGTTAAAACCGGCGCAAAAGTCCCAGTTGATGGTACAGTATTAACAGGAGAAGGTCATATTAATGAAGCAAGTATTACTGGTGAATCAGTTCCGGTAAGTAAAAAGAAAGATTCTCAAGTATATGCTGGAACGATTTTAGAAAACGGAACTCTGCAAATTGTTGCTGATCGTGTAGGTGAAGATACTACTTTCGGTAAAATTATTGAGTTAGTTGAAGAAGCACAAGATTCAAAATCAGAAGCTGAGCGTTTCATTGATAGGTTTTCTAGATACTATACTCCAGCCGTCTTAGTTCTCTCTATTATAGTATGGCTTTTTTCACGGGATATTGAACTTGCCATTACAATATTAGTTCTCGGATGCCCAGGAGCATTGGTTATAGGTGTACCTATTTCAAATGTTGCAGGCATTGGTAATGGAGCACGACATGGTGTTCTTCTAAAAGGCAGTGAGGTTATTCACGATTTTAGTAATGTTAATACAGTAGTATTTGACAAAACAGGCACATTAACAATAGGAAATCCCAAAGTAGCTGACAAAGAAATTTATACAAATAACGTTGATGAAGTACTAAGTTATCTTGCAAGTGTTGAAAAAGAATCAGATCATCCATTGGCTAAAGCAGTTGTAGAATATATTGGAGATACTAATGTTTATACTGTTGAAAAAACAAATGTTGTAAAAGGTGGCGGAATTGTCGCCGATGTAGACGGACATAGAGTCGCAGTTGGTAATGTTGCACTGATGGAACAAGAAAATATCCATTTAAATGAAAAAGTTCGTGCCGATATTACCCGATTTGTAGAAAACGGAAACTCCCTTGTTTTAACGGCAATCGATGGTGAATTAAAAGCACTAATGGGTATTCGTGACCAAATTCGTCCAGGTGTAAAAGAAGATCTTCAAAAGCTTAAAAAATTAGGTGTTAAAAATCTAGTAGTTCTTTCAGGAGATAACCAAGGAACAGTTGATTTGGTAGCCCGTGAACTTGGGCTTACAGAAGCTCATGGAAACATGTTACCAGAAGATAAATCAGCATATATTGAAGAGTTACAAGCTAAAGGTCAAATTGTCGCATTCGTTGGAGATGGCGTAAATGATAGCCCTTCACTAGCTCTAGCACAAATCGGCATTGCTATGGGGAGCGGTACCGATGTAGCAATAGAAACATCAGATGTGGTCTTGATGAATTCAGATTTCAGTCGTTTGCCCCATGCCTTAGGTTTAACAAAAGCAACCGCTAATAACATGCGCCAAAATATTATTATTGCAGTGGGAGTTGTAGTAATCCTACTGGCCAGCGTATTTTTCAGTGAATGGATGAACATGTCTATCGGTATGTTAGTACACGAAGCAAGTATCTTAGTTGTAATTTTAAACGGCATGAGACTCCTACGTTATAAATTAAGATATTAGAAAGATAATAAATAAATATAAATTAAAGGAGAGATGAAAATGCAAAAGGCAACTATTCAATTAGAGACATTAACTTGTCCCTCATGTATGCAAAAAATCGAAAACGCAGTAAAATCTTTAGATGGAGTAGAAAAGGAAAGTTTAAGTGTTTTATTTAATTCAAGCAAAGTAAAATTAAACTTCGATGATGAAAAACTATCAATAAAAGATATTGAAAATGCTATCAGCAAACTAGGATATGAAGTTAAAAAATCTCAAGTAAAAGCTTTATAAAGTGATTTTAAGCTTCTGACTGATGACGTCTTACAGTGCCGGAGCCATCGGATAAATAAAAAACTTAGCACACAAAAAATATGTTTTAATCCACGCCCCTGCACGAGGGGCGACGATATTTTCATTCAAATAATGCGCTCTCTGAGTTGTGTTTCAATCCACGCCCCTGCACGAGGGGCGACTAATGAAATTAGACCAGTAAAGGGGGATTATATAGTTTCAATCCACGCCCCTGCACGAGGGGCGACGGAGTTTGTAGGTGGTATCAATTAAACCTATATGTTTCAATCCACGCCCCTGCACGAGGGGCGACGTT
>JBMNUR010000077.1:0-10940 GCA_050946395.1 Peptococcales bacterium | reverse complement strand
AAATCACCCCAAAACATTTTGAAAATATTTTATCAAAATCTAGGGGTAGTAGAGAATATTCTGGCTGTTTTAATTTGAAAAAAATCTCCCGATTCAGGAGCGAATAATGAGCAAGGGGACAACATTACGCTGGCTCAGATAGTTTATTGTGAATGAACTCAACAGCTTCAGGAATTTGTAAAACTCCCCGACACTTAATTGGAAACTCATGTATTGAAATCAAGTGTCGGGTTTAAACTTGCCAAATGCTTAACTAATTTGTATGGAGTTAGTTTTTAATAACTTTGTTAACAGACTGAAAATATATTTTTTCAGTTGTCCTCCCAATTAAATTGGTTTTGTAAAAGTAGTTTTTAGGGTATGAGTATATAGCTTAGTGGCCAGTATTGTTGATTAAATAAAAATATAATTATTTTAAATATAATAAAAAGTAAAAAAGGTGAGGAGGTTTTTTAAATGAAGAAAAATGCTATTCTTATAGTTCTTTTGTTTTCTGTTTTACTTTTATTTGCCGGTTGTGGTGAAAAGGAGAGTAGCAATATTGAACTTCCGAAGGATGAACTTTCTTTAGATTTAGTTGAAGCAATATCTAATGAGTGGAAAACATCAGCACATCAATATGCTGTAACGGTAACAGCCGGTAGAGGCATAAATTGTGCAAAATGTCATGACGGGGTAGGTTTTGCAGAACAATTGGAATATGCTACGGTTGATTTTTTACCGGTACATCAAACCGGTATAGATTGTCAAGCATGTCATACAGGCTTTGGTAAAGAGAAAATTGATACAGGGTTAGCCCAATTGCCCTTTATGAATGAACCATTTAATGGTGGTACAGGGGCTATGTGTGCTTCTTGCCACAATGGTAATTCCAATCCGGATTTACTATTTGCTCAGTCAGAAGCTGATGAATTAACCAGATATTCCTACCCCCATTATGGAATGAATGCTGCATTACTAACTGGGCAAGGTGGCATGGAAATACCAGGGGTGGATTATATTGTATCTATAGCCCACTCAACTATTGAAGATAGTTGTGTTACCTGTCATATGCCGGAAACAGAGAATGGGTACAAAAGCCATACATTTAAGGCTGATTTAATGTACTTTGATCAGACCTGTGGTAGTTGCCACGTTGATGAAACAATAAAGACCTTTAACATTGGCGGTTTACAGGAGGAAATTAAAGAAAAACTAGCCAAACTGGAAAGAGCCATTCTAGATGCTACCGGAGCAGTTAAAATTGACACAGCTGGAGGTGTTTTCACCTATTACGATGCCGAGGGCAATCAAATTACAGATATATCTCATGAAGCTTATGTAGCAACCTACAATTGGCGACTTGTAAATGCAGATGGTAGCTTTGGCGTACACAATCCTTTATATGCAAAATCACTTATCAATGAGTCGTATAAGTATTTAACCGGTAAAGACTTGTAGTTATTGGCCTTTAGTAGGGGTTAGGTATAGAAAAACTTCCGGAGGTGATTTTAATGAAACTAACTAGAAGAAAATTTATTATATGTTTTGGATTAACTGGTATTTTGACTTTTACAGGTAAAGGGGTCGGTTTAGCCGGACTGAGGGATATACAAGGAGTAGAAAAAAACCAAGCAAACCCGGTTAATCCCAATGCCAGATATGGTATGTTTATAGACTTGGAAAAATGCATTGGCTGTAATGCCTGTACTATGGCATGTATTAAAGAAAACCAGCTACCGGAGGGTATAACTCCTAATAAGGTACTAACAATGAAAATAGGCGAAGGAGATAACTCTCGGGAATATTACCAACCTTTGCTATGCATGCACTGTGAAAATCCCGTTTGTGCCAATGTTTGTCCGGTGAAGGCAACCTATAAACGAGAAGATGGAATAGTTGTTCAAGATAATACTAAGTGTATTGGATGTAAATATTGTATGCAGGCTTGTCCTTATAGGGTAAGAATGTTTAATAAAAAACCACCCTTTTCCTATAGAAAGGAACATCCCGGAGGAGTACATGTGGGAGGTACAGTTATAAAATGTACTTTCTGCAAGCACCGTATCGATGCAGGTAATATATCCACAGCGTGCTGTGACTGGTGCCCTACCGGGGCGAGAGTTTTCGGGGATTTAAATGACCCAAATAGTGAAATATCAAAACTTATCCTGCAAAGAAATGGGATACAATTAAAAAAGGAGAAGCTAACGGAACCACAAGTTTATTATGGACTTATTGGACGATAATCTGGAATAAAGGGGGGAGGAGCAATGACTGGAAAAAATTATAGTTTCAAAGCCTTATTTGGGCTGGTAATATTGCTAGCTATTTTAGGTGTGGCTGTTTATTCGGCAGGTAGAGCAATTATTCAAGGACAGACTGTTTTTGGTTCTACAGACTTGGTAGGGTGGAATATTTTGATAGCAGCCTATGCCTTTATGGCTCTTACTGCAAGTGGGTTGTGTCTAACTGCTAACTTCTTCGAAGTACTCGAGATCCATAGATTTCAACTTTTACAAAAAAGAGCACACTTCTTAGCAATTTCATTGTTAGTACCTGCATTAGGTATGTTATCAATGGAATTAGGAAGGTTAGATAGAGTTTTTTATTTTTTACTATCACCGAATTTTAGTTCGCCCATGTGGTGGATGGGAAGTATTTACGCTGTATATTTAGGGCTTTTAATATTTGAATTTTGGGCTATTCATCATAATTACAAGAAAATTATGAAAGCAACATCTATTATTACTTTAATTTTTGCGGTAGCGGCAACTAGTGTGTTAGGTAGTATTTTTGGGGTAATTCTTGATAAACCTCTATGGTTTGGCAGTGGGACTCCTGTGTTTTTTGTCTTTTCCGCAGTAGTTTCGGGGCTTGCAGCTATGATTGCCGGAACAATTTTAACTTACAGGTTTTGTAATAAGACTATGTGCCAGGAACTTCGGCAAGCAATTAAAGAGCTTTCTGTTATTCTAACAGTATTTTTGGCAATAGCCTTGGTTTTTACCATTTGGAGACTCATTACAGTATCTTTTGCGCAGGTACCTGATGCATCCTACGTTACCAGAAGTCCTTATGGATTACAATTTTGGATTCTTTATCTTGCAATAGGATTAATTATTCCTTTTGTACTCTTGTTAATATCTTCAGATAAGGAAAGAAACTTAATGAAAGAAAACCTTTTAGCCGGAGCGGGGCTAATGGTTTTAATAGGGATGTATGTAGATAAACATATTTTTGTGATTAGCGGCCAATTTAATCAGCCCTTTAATATCCCTACGGGATCATATATGAGCACATTTACAGAATGGGGTTTATTTCTCGGGGCAATAGCTGTTGCCTTTACAATTTATTTATTTGGTGAAAAAAACCTTAAGTTAGAGCTCCCTGCAGAAAACTAAAATATTTAATTCGCTAACTCACCTTAGGTTAAAAACACCAAATCTATAAGATATCCAGGTATCAAAGGATAGAAGGTGCCCTGGGGTGCATGGTGAATTGCCCTTAGGGCAAGAGAAGGCTCCCTGGGGAGTAAGTTTTAAGCTTTAGATGGAGTAACCTTCCTCTTAGGCAAACTCCATCTAAAGCTTAGAATCACTTGATTATTCTTTCTAGGTAAGAGTGAAAATTTCTTGTTGAATTTCTGTAATACTGGTTGTCACATGCTGTAGAGCTAAGGCCTGTTCTTGAGTTGTTGAGGCGTTTTGCTTTATACCGCTAGAAATATCAAAAATAATTTCCTTAATTTTATCTAATACCTGATTTATTTCCTTTAAAGAATTGGCGGAATTGGTTGAAAGCTTTCGTACTTCATCGGCAACGACAGCGAAGCCACGCCCTTGTTCTCCTGCCCGAGCTGCTTCAATGGCAGCATTTAAGCCTAAGAGGTTAGTCTGACCGGCAATATTTCTTATAAGATCTAGGACTTTGTTTACATCATTAAGTTGTTCATCTAAAGTCTTAGAGATATTTTCCATAGAAACAGAAGTGCTAGCTATTTCTTGGGCACCGGCTGATACTTCTTCTACTGCTGCCGAGATTTCCTGAATCTTCCGGGCTACCTTATTAACAATTTCCTGTTTTGTTTTATTGGCAAGTTCCTTTTGAATCTCTTCAATGACAATTATGGCCGCCATTTTTTGCAATGGGGCAACTAGCCTAGGGTCACCTGTAATTCCTACACAGGCTATTCGCTCATTATTAAGTACAATAGGACCGGTGTAACCGGGCAAAACACCCTCCATATTTTTAGCCATTTCTTCAGTAATAGCTGCGTAATCTTGTTCTCCTGCCATGACCTTTTTTGCTCCCTCATGAACTGTTCCCAATCTATGAGGTTGAGTAGTTGCTATAATTTCTCCACCGTTACCCATAAACTGCACGTTGTTTTCAGTTACAGAGTGTAGTAACTTAACAATGTTTTCTGCCAAATCTTTCGGTACTTTATGCTTCCACAACATATTTCACCACCATTCTTAATATTAAGATAATTTTAACATATTTGGACAAAAGAGAATAGAAAAACAAAAAGGCATCATCGACAGGACAGGGCCAGTCCAGCGAAAAAGCTAAGCTTAGAGTATTTAGTGTATTTATAATGTTTTTTTATGCATAAAAATTCAACTAATAAACGGCTATGAATTATTAAAATTGGTTGCAAATTTATTTTTTTCTTTTTGAAACTAGGTCAGATAGAATGAGTAGGCTCCGCCTCAAATAGGGATAAGGGGCTATGTTGCTTTTTTAAGGTAGGGATTTCAGAAAATGCCAATATTGTGAAAAGACCCTTTTGAGGGCCTCAGAATGTAGACAAACTCCATATTTATCAACGTTACGCTGGCTCAGACAATTAATTGTGAATGAACTCAACGGCTTCAGGAATTAGCAAAACTCACCTTCGGTTCAAACAGTTGCTAATTCTGGTCTTCAGCCGTCTGCGTTCTTTTATCTAAACTCGCCAAATGCTTCACTTATGATAAAATTATATGGATTTTGTTATGAATAACTTTGTCAACAGCTGAGGCCCTTTTAAGGGCCTTTTTTGTCGATTTATGAAGGAAATTTTAGGAAGGATAAGAGGGTTTAGTAAGGAATACTTAACTATTATGTAGGAATGTGGTGATAGAGATGGATGGGCAGATGCACTTTTCAATTTATAAATAATTTTTAACTATAATTGTTATACTGCACTTTCTTCTAACTTAAAACCTACTTAAAACTGCAAATTAAATTTACCTTTAATACTCCAGTCAAATTACCTAATCTGACTAAAAAAACATAGATACAATGGGGACGGTTGATACAATGGGGACGGTACTTTTTGTTTGAAGATTTTCATAACATTTAGAATTTATATTGAGGTGGTTTTATGGCCAGGCAAGCCAGATTAGAAAGCGAAACAGGGTATTATCATGTAATGATAAGAGGTATTAATAGAGAAAATATTTTTCAAACAGAGCAAGAAAAAGAGAAGATACTTACTCTGGTAAAAGAAAAAACACAGGAGGAGCCTTGTAAAATAGTAGCCTACTGTATTATGAATAATCACTTACATATGATTATTCATGCAGAAAAAGCAATACTTGTACGGGTTATGAAAAGAATAAATATATCCTATGCAATGTCGTATAACCAAAGGAATAAAAGGATAGGGCCGGTTTTTCAGGACAGATTTAGGAGTGAAAATATTGAAACGGAGAAATATTTATTTGGTGCCATACGTTATATACACAATAATCCGGTGCAAGCGGGAATAACCACAAAGGCTCAAGAATACAAGTGGAGCAGTATGCGTGAGTATATAGATAACGTAAAATTATTGATTGATAAAGAAACGAAAGAAGGATTACTGAAAGAATTTATTTCTATTGATGATTTTAAGAACTTTCATGAGATAGAAGATGAAACAGACTATTTGGAAATCAAAGAAGAGGTTAGAGAACTGAAGACTAACAAGGCGCAAAAGGTAATAGAAGAATATTTTTCTAAAAAAGGGATAGCTGACGCAAGACAATTAAAAAATCGGGATGAATTGATAATAAAATTATTAGATGAAACTGGCTTATCTTATAGAAAAATTGCAGAATTAACAGGTATAACGGTAAGTATGGTTCATCAAGCAAACAAAAAGTACCGTCCCTAATGTTTCTCCAAACTAGTCTATTACCATAGATTAATTTCTTGCCAATAATTCCAACCAATCTTCTTTTTCCAAAAAGCTACCCTCCACGTTTCCTTCCATTTTTTTAAAGAGCTTATAGGGAATTGAAAAGGAGAGGGTGTTTTTGTCAAAGTATCTCCGGATGGAAATGTCGAAAAGACCCAAAACAGCCCTGGGGGTTTCGCTATCTTCCTCCGAATAAGGAATGCTTCCAATGGTACTACAACCTGAACCCATAGGGGCAATGACATTTTGGTTGTGCTCTCCTTCATAATTAGCCAGAACCAGAAGGGCTGACAATTGATCGGCAGAAACCAGGAAAATCACTACTTTTGGGGATTCCGCCGCTGTTACCTTTTCTAGGGGTTTAAAGACCACATATTTGGTAGACAAATCTAGCATAGGCAGACTTTGAATAATTTTCTTTGCAACCTCAGGATTTTTGTAATATCCTTCTCCTTCAGCTAGGGCAGGTATAGCCTCCGCTAATCTCCGTCCCTCCTCTGTTTTATACAACTCTTTGTAACCAGTGGAGAGGAAATATTCAATACCGCCGGGAAATTCATTTTTACTGTCAATGGCACCAAATCCTAAGCTAGCTTTTCCCCCGGGACAACCAATGGCTTTTTGGTCAAAGTAGACAGTGCGTCCTTTGGAAGCAGCAACCAGCATTGGCCCCACACAGACTACTTTACCTTCTTGAAAACATACTCCCTCATCTGGTCTCTCGTCTGTCCACATCACCGCTATGGGCGAATTCTGTAGACCGATAGCCCGAACTATTTTGCTTTCCATAGGCGTTACCCCCTTAATAAACAAGATACTATTGTTTTTAATCGAAATCCATATCTTTACTTTATATTAGTAATGCGTATGATTTTCATATTATGCATATCTGAGCTGAAACCCTGCAAAAAAGCATGTAGTTAAAGATTTGATAAGAAACAGCGGGGTCGGTACTTTTTGTTTGAAGATTTTCATAACATTTAGAATTTATATCGAGGTGGTTTTCTGGCCAGGCAAGCCATATTATGAAAGCGAAACAGGAAATTATTTTGTTCGGGTTTTAATTATTGTATTTGTTTTATTTCTTGCCAATTTAGTATTAAAAAGAAAAGCTTTCACATGAGTCAGCCTAGGATTGATCCAATAATGGAAAGATGCACAACATTTTGATGGATACATAAAAACCCCTATGAAATCAGTTATACGACATTTGTGATATTATGGCAAAAAGAATTTTTAAAGAAATTAATGATGCTATTAACTATTAACTTTTCGGCAGCATTAATACTATGCTCTTTTGGGTAGGCCAAATAAAATATAGATTGGAAGTTATAATCAGTAATAGGTATACTAACAATGTTTTGAAAAAGGAGATTATGGGTATAAGATCCCATAAAGGCGTTGAAAACTGTATAGCCTTTATTTTGCGATACAGCTTTTAAAATATACTCTTGCCGGCTTAAATACATGGTATTTTGAGGGTCAAATAGAGTGTCGAAGGTTATTTTAGCGAGTTCTTCGTTAGAATAGCAGATACCGCGGTAATTTAAAAGCTCATTAATACTTACCGATTTATGTTGAGCTAATGGGTGATTTTTAGAAACATAAACATAAAACCGATCATTAAATAATAATGTATAATCATATCCTTTGTTGCTGATAAAATTTCTAAGAGTAGAAATGTCTTTGCAAGTGGGAAATGATGATACAATTTTAGATGTTTTATCTATAGATTTACTATTTTCTAGTATTGACTTCCCTGTATCTGCTAGGACGGAAAAAGAGGCAAGAGCTATGCGACAGTTTGTATCCATAATGTAGTCTTCAATTTTAGATTGCGATCCGGATAAAACATTTAAGACAACATTGGGATGATGTTCATTAAACTCGATTAAAAAGTCGCTAAAGTGAGTAGTGTAAATGCCGTTAACAACGGCAATATCAATGCTAAGTAGTTTTCGGTAAGATATTTTTGGGCAATAATTTGCTATTTTTTTTGGAAATTAAGGATTTGTAAAGCATCTTGATAAAAAATTTCTCCTTCTGGAGTACAACTGCTACCGCTATATGTGCGATTTAAAAGCTTAAATCCTAGTTCCTTTTCCATTGATTGCAAAGAAAGAGTGAGAGCTGACTGACTGATAAAAAGCTTGTCGGCAGCTTTTGAAATAGATCCGCAATTAACAATTTCCACAAAATAAGCTATTTGATTAAAATTCATCTTAACATCCCCAATAAACCTTATACATATTTTGTATACTATATTTAACGAAGTTGCAAGCTGCAATAGATATTTTGTGCAAAAATAAAAACTGCATTGTCAATTACCTGACAATGCAGTTTGGGATTAGAATACTAAGTTGTAATAGAAATAACCGAGAGTTGAAGCAACGAGTACTAAAATAACGATAGTGCAGGTATTCATTAGTGCCCATTTTTTCATATCCACAATGACACGGAAAGAGAACATATAAGCCATCATCATATTACCGGAAGGAAGTGCATAACACAAGGTAGCGGCAAAACCTATCATATAAGATAAGCTACAACATTAATGGGTAGGGATTCAGCCATTAATGTAACAGCTGAAATAAAGACCATGAAAACAACGCCATTATTTAGGAAGTTAGTTGCAAAGGCACTTAAGGAAATAACAACGATAGCTAAGGTCATCGGAGACAAATCGGCAACTAAAGGTCCGAAATTATTAGCGATAGTGAGCTTTAAGCCGACGGCATTAGAGGTTAATATAGAGGCCAATGGCATAAAGTTAGCCAACATTATTACTACCGACCATTGGAAATCTTTAGCTAAGGGACGGCAGGAAACCAGTGAAAAAGCCACTATTAAGTATTATGGATTAACATGGAAAACTTTTTAAATTATAAATACGGGGTTAGCGTTATTGCTAACCCCGTAACATTTTAGTAAGTCAAGTAAAGCTTGGTACTTTTTTAGAATATAAAAAATGTTACTTACTCTTACCTGAAATTTAATAATGGACAGTGTCTTTATAATTATGAGCAATATTTTTTCGTCTGTATATACTTGATATAATCCCAACGATTATTGCATTAATGATTAGCTGTGAACCTCCATAACTTATAAAAGGTAATCCCACGCCACTTATAGGGGCTAGTCCTAAATTCATAAATATATTCCATAAAAACTGTACCGAAAGAATAGATACAAAACCAATAATTAACAACTTGGCATAATTAACCTTAACTTGTCTAGCTATATTTGCAGTGCGAACTAGAAACATAATAACAAAAGTAATAAGTAGGATACTCGCTACCCAACCAAAGGTATATGTGATAAAGGCGAAAATAAAATCTGTATGAAGTTCAGGTAACACTTGGGTGTCAAAAGTCAGCCCCCGACCCCAAAGTCCCGAATTAGAGAATATTTTACTTAACTGCATATTTAAATATCCACTTCCTAAGGGATCTTTAGCCGGATTAATAAAAGTAAGGATTCGCGCTAATCTATAAGGTGCAGTAAGAATAGGTAGTGCTAACGTGGCTATTATTACAGGAACAACTATGAAAAATACTTTTTTAAGTTTTGCGCCTGAAGCAATCATTAGAACTATAAAGGCTAAAGCATAAATAGACCCAGTTGATACTGAAGGGGCGGCTAAAATTAAAAACAAGGGTAATAAGAATAATCCTAAAGCTTGTATTAGTTTAACAGTACTATTCCAGTCCCACTTATTAAAAATACCTGATAGAGCTACAATAAATAATAAGGGGCTGACTGTAACAAAATTGATGTTAAATGGACCTATACTTAGCCAACAGCGAGAACCGTTCACCGAAATACCTAGAAATACTGTAAAAATAAGAATTACAAGGGTACCTAAATAAATATGTTTGGAGTACTTTTCTAATTTTCTATAATCAAAAAAGTAAAAACCGATAATACAAATTAAACTCATAGCAGAAAAAAGCAAACTTTTTTCGAATATTTGGAGATCATATGTAAGCAAACTCTGTTTTTGAATAAAATACATTGCCAATAATCCAATATTTATTAAAATAAAGGAAAAGAGTAAGACGCTCCATTCAGGCTTCGGTTTATGAACTTTGTTCAACTGTTTCCCAACAATATCAGCATCTCCCATTTGGGCAATGGCTTTATTTACAGCTTCATCTTCAGAAAAGCCTAATTCTAAATATTCTTTGGCTATTTCCCCCATATGAACTTCTAGTTCTAATCTGATATCCTGATGGACGTCACGAAATCTAACTTGTGAGCATACTTCTCTAATATAATCTTGGATTTTTTTATTACTTATTAAGCCCATACAAAAGCCTCCCCAGTTAAAATTTTGTCAACTGTTGAACGAAATTTAACCCATTCCTGTTGTTTTTCCTTTAATTCAGATTTGCCTTTATTAGTTAAGCGATAATATTTTCTTTGTCGGCTGCCCTCATTACCCCACCAGTAGGATTTAATCATATCTTTAGACTCTAAGGAATGAAGAATAGGATAAAGGGTTCCTTCCTTGAAACTAAAAAAACCGCTTGATTCCTTTTCTATTTCTTTAATCATTTGGTAACCATACATGGGTTCACGGTTCAGCATAGATAAAACTAAAACTACTGTACTACCTTTAAGCATTTCTTTATTTAGCGACATGAGGTTTTTGCTCCTTTCATGATGCATCGCAAAACAATGCATTGGATATCTAGGTATTATATTACAGGTTTTTTTCGAATAACGCAATAGAAGATTACTTAATATTTTTATTAGATTGCGAAAAAGCCATAAAGTGGATAATAAGATG
>JBMNUR010000076.1:0-10949 GCA_050946395.1 Peptococcales bacterium | reverse complement strand
ACCAAATCTAGCAGCAGAACCATTTGCAAGTATTACACTTTGTGCTTTGCAACAAACAACTTGACCGTTATTAATATTAATACCTACAGCACCCAAAATTTTTCCTTCTTTTACTATTAACCTGGTTGCCATTGTTTTATTTAATACTTTTATATTTGCTTCTCTAATTTTTCTTTCTAAAATAAGCTTCAAATCAGGTTCATCCATCCCGACACAGAACTTTCCACTAGTGTCTACTTGCATTACATGATAATTTCCATCCATATTTTTTGGGAAAAAAACTCCCCAATTTTCGAGTTTTTTTAAGAGTTCATAGCTTCTTTGAGCTAAAGTGTAATTAGGTTCATAATCCATTATACCCCAACACTTTTTCTCTAACATTTCTAAGTAATCTTCCGTGGAAGATATTCCTGGAATAACAACAACGTTTAAAGCATCCATACCCATTGTTACCGAGCCACTTCGTTTAATATGGCCTTTTTCCATTATACACACATCTAAATTTGGATTTTTCTCTTTTACACTGAGAGCAGCCATCGAACCTGCACAACCGCCACCTAAAATTAATACATCTGTATTAGTCAATATCTTTTTTAGCTTCAACTAGACCACCCCTCTTTCCTGACGATATTCAGCAGGTGCCATACCTTCCTGTTTTTTGAAGGTATTAGAAAAATGCTGAATACTGCTAAAACCAACTTCCTCGGATATATTTCTAATTGGTTTATGAGGATCGTTTACTAAAAGAAATTTGGCCTTTTCAATCCTAGCTTCCAAAATAAAGTTACTTATAGTTACACCTGTTATAGACTTAAACAGACGACTTAAATAGCTTGAATTCATATAAACTAGAGAAGATAAATATTCCAAATTTAAATCTTGATTTAAGTTATCCATGATATAATCAACAACTTTTGAAATCCGTTTATCGTTAAATATTTTATACTTGTTTTTTTGTTCTTCTTTTTGTTGGTTTAGCCAATAATCAAATAACTTTGTTACCTGATTACCTCCCGCCTTTTCACTCTTGGCTTTAATATGTTTCTTCACCTTTTCAATTGTAGTTATTAATTCTTGTTCCTCAACTGGTTTTAATAGATAATCAAAAACTCTGTTTTTAATTGCCTGCTGAGAGTATTCAAATAATCCAAAAGCCGTTAAAATTATTATTTCTACTTCAGGATTATCGCGTTTAATACACTCCGTAGCTTTCAAACCATCCATTATACCCATACGAATATCCATGGTAATGATATCCGGCTTTAAACTTTGATTAAGTTGTACCGCTTGAATCCCATTTGCGGCTTCACCAACTACCTCTACTCCTAGATTATTTTGCGCAAAAAAATACTTAAGGGCTTCTCTTTCAATTTTTTCATCATCAACAATGATTAGCTTCATATTATCACCTATTTGTCGAACCAAAATACAGGAACATATAAATCATCATAATCACATTTAAATGGTAAAATAATAGTAACTTCTGTTCCTACTTGAGGTTGAGAAAATATATTAAATTTATAATTATCGCCATAATAGAACTGAATTCTTTTATCGATATTTTTAATGCCTGTCCCCATGGAAGAAACTTTGCCTTCAGATTTTTCAGTTGAATCCTCTTTCGTAAATCCGATGCCATCGTCAATTACTTTTAAAATAATATTTTCATCTTCTTGTCGACCGTAGATAGTTATAGAGCCACCACCTTTTGGTTCTAAGCCATGTTTTATGGCATTATCAACTAATGGCTGTAAGGCCATAGTAGGTATTAAATAACTTAAGATATTTTGTGAAATATCTAGCTTATATTTTAATTGTTCACCATATCGTTTTTGTTGGATAAATAAATAATTTTTTATATACTGTACTTCATCACGAAGTCTAACTAATTCCTTCTTTTCCATAGCATAGCGTAAAAGTTTTGATAGGGCGTATACTACCTCTAGAGATTCTTGGTTTTTATTCAAATAAATTAGACGTGCTACTAAATTCAAAGTATTAAATACAAAATGTGGTTTAATTTGGTTTTCCAAACTTTTTATTTCCATTTGGGCTAATAAGAATTCCAATTTTTTAACTTTTTCCTGTAAAACAGTAAACTCTTTATCTGTTACGTGCATGAATACACCATCCTACCGCTTTATAAAAGCACGTATTATTTATTTCTATAAAAATTTTTATACTCCTCTTTTATTGAGTAAGGCCCTACAATTTATATGCAGGGCCTTACTTAATATTATTTTGTATTCACTACTGCTTCTACTATATCTTTGCCGACGGAATCCTCAAATTCCGTCCAAACAGCTTGCATTTTTTCTTGGAATTTGGCTTTTTCTTCAGGTGTAAGTATTGTAACTTCCATACCTGCTTGTTTCATGACCTCTAAGAATTCGCCTTCTTTGTCATTTATTTCTTTTCTTTGCCATGCTTCAGCCTCTTTAGCTGCCTCAGCGATTATCTTTTGATATTCCTCAGGTATTTTATTCCACAGCTTTTCATTAATCATTAGCATAATCCCAGCCCATTGATGCTCTGTTAAAGTTATATGTTTCTGGACTTCATAATATCGATAGGCATAAACGTTACCGATTGGATTGTCCTGTCCATCAACTGTCCCCTGCTGCAATGCTGTAAAGACCTCGCTAATTGCCATTGGACTACCATTAGCACCTAATGCTTTGAAAGTAGCCATGTTAATTGGACTATCAACTATTCTCATCTTTATCCCGGAAAAGTCTTCAGGAGTACGAATAGGTTTCTTTGAATTAGTAATTGTTCTGAAACCACTTTCAAACATAGCTAATGTTCTAATTCCTTTTGCATTTAACAATCCTTCATAGAGCTGTTGCCCTATTGGGCCGTCTGCTACTTTATAAGCATGTTCCTTATCCCTAAATATAAATGGAAAATAGAAAATATCTAAGGGTTTATAAAAAGCTGCCACGTTTGTCGAGGGAACTAAGCCCATATCAATTGTACCTAATTCCAGCCCTTCAGCTAAATCCCTCGAACTTCCTAAAGTGCTGTTTGGGAAAATATTTACTTCTACATTGCCATTGGTTTTCTCAGCTACAATTTCGGCAAATTTTACTGTCCCCTGATGTAAAGGCTGTTTTTCGTCATAAGGATGACCTAATTTTATTGATATTTTTTCCACAGGTTTTTGTTCTGGTGATGCATTTCCATTTGAATCCTCTGTTTTTTCACTGCTGCAGGCGGTAAATACTAGGGGCACACTAATAAGCAAACATAAAATCAAGAAAATACTAACAACATGCTTTTTCATAATAAACCTCCTTTTTCTATCAATTGGGATTGGGATTAATTATAGAAAAACCCAGGCCTAAAAACCACCCCTCTCTTAAAATTCATTTTGCTTTTTATTAAAAAGACAGGTTATTTCACAAATATCCTTTGCATATTCGATATTATTTATCGCCTTCAAAATTTTCTCCCTTTGATCTACATCGAACTCTATTATTGAATTATCTAAACAATCATTAAACTTAAATAAAAGTTCTTCTTCTGTTAGTGGATTCTCGCTACTTCCCTTTGTATGCTCAATAACTGTCGATAATTCCTTGCCATTTTTTAATTTAATTTCGAATCTTACTGGAGTAATTCCTGATTTATCTTTTTCATACTCTATTGATTTAAACTTCGTTGCTAGAAACGAAATTTCCTTTCTTTGGATTACTTTTTCTTTATTAAAGTCTTCAAGTCTTGGCCTACCTTTAATAAATGCTAATGAAGCGGTATATTGGGCACTAAATTGTGCATCAACCGTTGGGTTGTCACGAATAGCAAATTGATTTCCTATCTGACCCATTGAATTTGGAGGTAGATAGATAGTCCCCTCTTCTATATCCTCCCAGTTTATATTATGTTTATCTTTTAATTCCAAAGCTGCATCAATAACTGGATGAGTGCACCGACAGCAAGGGTAAGGTTTTATACTTATATTGCTAGTTTCATATGCCTCTCCAATATTTTCTGTAAGGTACTCGTAATCAACCTTCCCTAGGGTGTAAAGTGCCGGTATACCGAAACTCCCATCAATAATATTCTCCGCTCCGGTAATACCCATTGCCGCATAAAAAGCAGACCTTACTCCTATTGCCGCACTAAAGCCTGGTTGCATTCGTTTTGCTAATCTTCCATCGGCCAATGCTTGCCTGTTACCATGGATTTGTGAATAAGCAAGCCCAAAAGCATTATGCATTTTTTCCGTATCAAGATTCAAAATTCTACCACAAGCTGCCACACAACCAAAGGGTCCCCATAATGTAGTAGGTAGCCATCCGGTATGTAGATAGGGGATAAATGCCATGCCCAACCTATTTGCAACATCAAGTCCCACAGCAAGTGCCGCAATAAATTCCTTACCCGAAACTAGGCAAGAAGTGAACGATGTATTAAATTGACTTATCCTTTCGGGGTGGATTGCTTCACAGGTAGCAATAAGAGCTGGCACTATAGTCACACAGCCGTGATTTACTGCTTTGTCATGAGTATCATCAAAATCATTGGCATGACACATAACAGAATTAATAAATGCTGCTTCAGGAGCACTTGTTTTTATATCCTCACTAAATACTGTAGCTTGTTTGTTGCCTCCCCAAAAATTCATTGCCTTTTTTAATTCAACTATACCTTCGGCACTACTTCCCGCAAGTATACATCCCATAGTGTCAAGGAAAAGAGTTTTGGTTTTTTCACAAACTTCTTTTGGTATGTTTTCCGGAGAAGTTTGTGCAGCATGCACAACAAGTTTAGATATGCCATCAACCATACTTTGCAATTTTTTCACCCCCAAATAAATAACATTAATAATGAAGGTTTAAGAAAGTAGTTTAACCAAAAACATGCTTACTGGTGGATAATAGGTGATTATTAATAGGTCAATAATTACAATAACAATATATGGCCATATTTTTGCTATTATTTCTTCCAGAGAAATTTTACTAATAGTCGAGGCTACAAAAAGGTCTACCCCTAAAGGTGGAGTAATAGTGCCAATACTTAAATTAACTACCATAATAATACCAAATAGTAAGGGGTCAATTCCAAAACTTACTGTTGCAGGTAGTAAAATTGAGGCAAATATAGGGATAGCCGCAGCAGCATTCATAAAACATCCAACCACTAAAAGCATAACGTTGACTAACAATAAAAAAACAATATGGCTATCGGAAAATGCTGCCATATTTGTAGCTAGCTTTTGCGGTAATTGATTAGCAGTTATTACCCAACCGAATAATCCAGCAGTATTCATTACTAACATAACCACTGCAGTTGACAAAGCAGACTTTATAATTATTTCCGGCATATTTTTTATTGTTAATTCCTTATAAACAAAAAAACCGATAATAAGCCCATAAAGGGCTGCAACAGCTGCAGCTTCCGTTGGGGTAAAAATGCCTCCATAAATACCGCCCAAAATAATAACCGGCATTAAAAGTGCCCAAATAGCATCTTTAAAGCTATGTAGTATTTCTGCTCCACCTTGGAACTTTTCTACATTAAGATTATGTTTCCTACAAATATACCAGTTGACAAGCATCATACTAATACAAATAAGGATCCCTGGTCCAAAACCAGCAATGAATAAATCCCCAATAGATATCCCAGCAACTACACCATAAAGAATCATCAAGATACTAGGAGGGATAATCATTCCTGTTACACCGGCTGCAGCTATAGTAGCTGCGGTGTATCCTTCCGGATATCCTTTTTCTTTCATTGAGGGAATCATAATAGCCCCTATTGCTGCAACAGTTGCCGCATTTGAACCGGATAGGGCAGCAAAAAAAGACGAAGCTAAAATTGCTATGCCACCTAAACCACCACGAAAATGCCCAACTAGTGAACCGGCAAACCTAACTAATCTTTTAGAAACACCACCAGCTGTCATTAATTCCCCAGCTAACATAAAATAAGGCACAGCTAAAAGTGGAAAAGAATCATTACTAGTAAACATTCTCTGAACAACTATGGTTAAGGGAATATCCCCCATAAGAATTAACCCGACAATACTCGCTAACCCTAAAGCAATAGCAATAGGGACCTTGATAATCATTAATAAAAACATGGAGCCAAAAAGTGCTAAACTAAACATTTTGTCACCTCTCTCAAGCCGCAGTTTCGGAGGAGTTTATTATTTCTTTATAGATATTTTCGATAGTGAAAATGAGCATTAAAAACCCGCCCACTGGAATTGCTAAATAAATTATACCCATAGGAATTTCCATGGCAGGAGATGCCTGACTCCAAGTAACCATAGTCAGTTGTATACCTTTAATAAAAATCAAAGCAAAAAAGAAAAGAGAACATACAGAGGCAATAAATAAAGATATTTTTTTCAATCCCTTTGGCATCCAACTAACAAAAAGCTCAATAGCTGCATGACTTTGTTTTCTGGTGCAAATTGCAGAAGCCAAAAAGACTGCCCAAATAAACATAAAACGAGCCAGTTCTTCTGTAAAATACAAATTACTGCCCGGAATATGTCTGGATATAACCTGTAATATTCCCATAATAATCATAATGCTAAAGGTAATAATACTGCCAATAATCACTATTTTTTCAATATAATCCAGTACTTTTTTTACAATAGCCAACTTATCCCCTCCTCCCTATTTATCTACTTATCGGATTAAAACCCGATAAGTAGATAAAATAGAAAAGTTAATAAAATAATTGATGAACAAATAGTTTTATTCTAAAATGACTATCTCATTAAATAAGGTATTTTTACATAAATTGCTTCTTGGGGACATTCTACTTCACAAGGTAGACATGACCAACAGGTTCTATATTTACCATGGGGCTCACCACAGGATAGACAACGTTTTGCTTCCATCAAAGCCTGTTCTTTTGTTATTCCCTGCTCAAGTTCTTTGAAAGTCATGCGATCGTTACCATTTAATTTACCTGCACATACACGGGGAATTGACTCAGCTTTTGATAAGTCTACCTTAAAATCTAAATCACAAGCAGCAAGTAAATCACGATCGAATTCCAGTGGAAGATTTTGTAGTAGGCGATCAACTGATATTGCAGCTTCTCTTCCTTGGGCCATTGCATCTGCTACTGATTTAGGACCAACTGTGATGTCTCCTGCTGCAAAAACATTTGCCATAGAGGTTTGTTTTGTAACAGGCTCTGTAACCACAAACCCTCTTTCCATAGTAACATTATCAAAACTAAAGTCTGATTCTACTTCTTGACCAATGGCAACTATCACTGTATCAGCGGCAAAACTTTGGGTTTCTCCTTCGGAAAATAAAGGTGCAAATCTTCCATCTTTGTCAAAGACCGACACACACCGTTTGAACTCCACACCTTTTACTTGCCCATTTTCATTAATAAATTGTTTGGGACCCCAACCATATTCAATTACAATACCTTCTTCTAATGCGTCGGCTACTTCCCATTCATAAGCGGGCATATTTTGACAGTCTTCTAAACAAACCACTCTAATGTCTCTTGCCCCTAGACGATACGCAGTTTGAGCCACATTAATAGCTGTATTTCCCCCACCGATAACTAGAACTTTGTCTCCAACAGTAACTTTTTGTTCTTTTACCTGGCGTAGAAAATCTAAAGCATTATAAACATTTTCTGCTTCTTCTCCTTCTAAGCCAAGTTTTTTGGCAGCCTGGGTTCCTATTGCTACTATAACAGCTTGATACTCATTAGTAAGGTCTTTAAAGCTGACATCTTTACCTACTTTTGTATTATAGATAACTTTCACACCCATTTTACTTACTAAAGCAGTTTCCCGTTGTACTACTTCCTCAGGCAAGCGATACTCTGGTATACAACTAGATAACATACCACCTAATTTATTACTTGCTTCATAAATAGTTACCTGATAACCTTTGGTTCTTAAAGTGAAGGCTGCCATAAGTCCTGCGGGGCCACCACCTATTACTGCCACCTTTTCTTCAAACTCCCTTTGAGGTTCAATATCTTTCAGAATTAATTCATAATTATCTGCCAAATATCTTTTTAAAACTCTTAACGCAACACCACTACCATCCACATCATTGCGATTACACTCAGTTTCACAAGGATGATGACAAATTCTTCCCAAAATACCTGGGAAAGGAAGTTTTTCACCAATTAATTCAAGAGCCTGTTCATCTTCTCCTCTTGCAATTAATTGTGCATATCCTTGGCAGTTTAGTCCTAATGGACATGCTTGACGGCAAGGAGCAAGGTTTAAACGTAAATTATCTTGAATACAAACATCTACACATTTGCCACAAAAGACACATTTTTCTTTATCAACAACAATGTTTTGCGATAAGCTTGTTAAAAGATTACTCATGGACAGATACCCTCCCTTCGAAATTTTCGCCAATGTTTAAAACTTTTTGTGGCTCACGAAGGGTAACTGAAGGCATGTTAGTATTACTATCCTTCTTAACAATCAAAAGTTTCAAGAAATTATCATCATCTCTATTTGGATAATCTGACCGATAATGCCAAGAACCCCATCTACTTTCTCTACGTTCCCTCGAGGCTGTTGCGGAAAGAATTCCACAAGAAATAATACTTTCTATTTCAAAGGCTTTAACTAAATCATGTACATTATTTATGTTTACCTTTTCAAATAATTCTTTTTGCATAGCCTGCATTGTTTCAATCCCACGAGTTAGCTTATATTCATTTTTGGGAGCTGTTAAAAATTCTCCTATTAATCTCCGGGTCTTATATTCAAATTCTTCTATTGCCACTTCACCTTCTACATTTTGCCATTTTTCCACTTTTTCTTTAATTGTATTAATAAGATTTGTGGTATCGGCTTGTTCATTAGTGACAGATTTTGCATACTCGGAGGCTGCCTCCGCAGCAACTTCACCAAAAACAAAAGCTCCTGATAAATGACCTCTACCCACGTTCGCTACATCACCTGCAGCATACAAGCCGGGAAGTGATGCTTCTGCTTTTTCATTAACCACAATCCCTGTAATACCATGGCCACCACATAAATAAGTTTCTGTTGGACCAAGTTCAATATCAGCATTTCTAAAATCAATGCCCCGTCCTTTGAAAAATCTTTCGCAGGCAGGTTTTTCTGTTGTGAATAAAATTTCTTCAATACTTTTTATTTTTTCTTCAGATAAATGACTCATCCTGATTCGAACATATCCTTTTCCGTCAACATGTTCTTTAATAATTGACTTAATGGATGGATGACCAAAGTCTAATCTTTCATCAAAGGCATTAAGTAACTGAGCACCTCGAGTAAGGGTGATATAAAGAAGTGGAGAGCTTATATCTTTAATAATATAATAATGAAGAGTATATTCAAGTCCAGTTAACTCTGCACCGGCACGATATGCCAGATTATATCCATCTCCAGTATTTGAAGGATTATCATAAACACCATACAAGTAACCATTTCCTGGTAAACCAAACCTTGCACAACCACCAGAAGAAACAATAACGGCTTTAGCATGACAAATAATTATTTCACCCGTACGGACATTCAGCCCAATAGCTCCGGCAATACGACCGTTATCTACAATAAGTTCTAAAGCCATGGTTCGGTTTATAACAATACAATCGGTTTTTTGTAATCGATCATACAGAATAGTCTTTAGGTTTGGTTCTTTCATTGTTACGGTATAACCTTTTTTAGCATGGGCCTTAACAATTTCATATTCACCATCGTATTTTGGGAAATTAACTCCCCATTCAATAAGTTTTTGCATTAAAGGCCAACTTCTTTTTGCCATTTCATAACTTGGTCCTTCATCAAGAATCCCTTCGCAGCCCAAAACGGCATCATCAACATAATCTTCAGGAGTAGCCACTCCAGGTACAGTAACAATATTTAAGGCATCCATACCTCTGGGAATACAACCACTATATTTCATGTGGGATTTTTCAAATACAACTACCCTTTGGTCAGGATTTACTTCTTTAGCCCGGAGAGCAGCCATTACCCCTGCACTACCTCCGCCAATTATTAAGATGTCTGTTGTTATTACACTTGTCTTCAATTTATCCTTTCCTCCTTTTTTATAAAATTAAGATTAAAATACTCCTTAATCACCTCCAAAAAAATATTTTGCTCACCATTTCTAAAAACATATTTCTTTATAAGTTTTTATTGTCCTTTGCATAATCTTTACTTATATTTGCATTATTTTTACACATATAAAAACAGCCCTTTAAAGAGCTGTTATTTCAAAAAGCGGTATCTATAATATTGATGTCTTCAGCCGTATACTCATTGCTGACTACAATTATCTAAATAAGTAATTCCTAAGCAAAACTTTTTAGAGTTGAAATCAATAAATATACACCTGTTAATAATAACAGCCAGTAGATAATCCTATAAAGTAACTCCTGGTCCAGCTTTTTAAAAAACCGGTCTCCTAGGCTTATCCCAAACAAAATAAATGGAATTGACCATAAGGATGCAACTACAATTGTTTGCGAAATTTTGTATACGGATAATTGTAGGAATAAACTCATTGAATAAATAAATAAAAAATAGGCCATGGTTGTACTGCGTAGGATAGCTTTCTCAATTCTTGCCCCAGAAAAATAAATCATTAACGGAGGTCCACATAGCCCGATACTAGAGGTAAGAAACCCCGATAAAGCTCCAGTTATATATTCCTTAACATTACTTTGTTTAATATCAATTTTTTTCATTAGTAAAATTGTGGAAACAAGAATTAAAATTCCAACGAAAATCTTTAGAACCTCCACATTAAGAAGGGTAAAAATCCCTAACCCCGGCAATAATCCCAATAAACTACCTTTAATCAATCTTTTGAGAAGCTCTTTATTTATTTCGTTACGAACTTTATAGGTCATTATGAGAGTCATCACTATAGATAGAATAATATTTAGTATAATTGCATCATGAGGCGAAAAAATTAAGATAAAAAACGGGGTAGACATAATAGAAAATCCAAAACCTG
>JBMNUR010000075.1:0-10973 GCA_050946395.1 Peptococcales bacterium | reverse complement strand
GCGTATATACGGGTTCCTGCAGTCAAGATTTTAATTGTCTAAGTTAAATCAAAAATTAAAGCACCAATTTTTACATTTTGGTGCTAATAATTTGATGTTTTTGAGACATTTTCAAAAACACTTGACAAGGATTTTTTAAAGGAAATATCTAACTTGAACTATTTTGCCAACTTGTAATTTATATAACGTAATACCGTTATGATGCATAATTTTAAGAAAATATTAATTACTCGCAGCAATCTTCTTAATTACGTCTGCGATCTCTTGACGCCCGTTTTTTACTTCCTTAATTTTTTCATCTATTTGCTCTTCTAATAATACCATTATCTTTTCCGCTTTCAGGTAGGCATCATTAATTATTGCTTGAGCTTGTTCCTGAGCACCTTTTAACATTTCTTCACATTCTTTATGGGTATCTTGCACCATTTTGTTATTTATAGTATTGTCGATTTCTTCTTTTACTTGGGCATCATTTTTTTCAGTAGGTTTATTTGTACTATTAACTTGTTTATATTCACAACTATTTTCTTCTCTTTGCCTTTTCTCTATAAGCCGCTTGCATTCTTTCATTTCTTTAGGCAATCGACTTCTAAGGCGGTCTAAATAGTCATACATAACATCTTTATCAACTATTACCTTATTGGAAAAGGGGACTGGAGTACTTTCAAATACATAGGTTTCTATATCCATGATAAATCTATATGCCTCTAACTCCGATTTAAAGTCCATACTCGATGTCCTCCTTAAAAATTTCTACAATAATATTCATTATAACAGATATTTTGTCTAAAATTATAAAATTATTGAAAATTATATAGAGAGAAGCTCTCATCAGATAAATTCTAATGAGAGCTTCCCGGAGATTACGCTTTTTTAAGTTCCCTTTATCTATTGGCTAAAGCTTCTTTTAATTTAGCTAATTCTTCCTCTTTTATTTTATAATTATGTTCCGGACCTGGGAAAATCACCTGTTCTACTTCATCTTTATATTTAATCAAAGCTTCTTCAATTATTTGATTCATATTAGCATATTGTTTAACAAACTTGGCAACATGGCCACCAAAGAAACCGAGGGCATCATGAACAACTAAAACTTGACCATCACAATATTGTCCGGCACCAATACTTAGAATAGGAATATTAGCTCTTTCGGTGATGATTTGTCCAACCTCTGCTGGAATAGCCTCTAAGAGAATAGCAAAACATCCGGCCTCTTCCAACGCTTTAGCATCACCTATAAGTTTAAGAGCAGCTTGAAAATCTAACCAACTACTAATTTTGCGCCCACTCAACCATGAATATAAGAGTTTATCTACCTATTCAGTAAAGGATAGGTGTTTGCCCCTTGAGGCATAACTGTTATTCTGGGATTAGGTGTACCACATTTCGCATAAGCTATTTTTAACGCATCTTCCATATTTGAAACTGGAATAAGCTTGGCTTTTCGTGCAAAATCAAAGTTTTCTTCCTTAGTTAATAAAATAAAGGTTCCCTTTTCACTACATTCAACTTCTTTAAAAGCTACCCAACCGGGAATAGTAAAGTTTTCCCGCAAAGCTTTTTCTAATTCAAAAAAGGTATCATATTTAAACCACTGAGTAAATTCATAAGGTTCTGTAATATCTGGACATTCGGAAAGAATTATGGAAACCCCGCCTTTTTTCATCGCCCAAAAAGCATTGTCCATGGTTTTTCCAGTCTGATAAAGGTTAATATCCTTAGGATAACCTCCCGCGGTAGCAATAACGATATCGGCTTCTTCTTTAATTTTTATTCCATAAATTTCATCAACTAAGTCTGTTCCCGCTAACCAGGCTGTCATCCAATTTCCAGCAAAAACACCGGCAATTTCACCTTGAGCATTAGGAACTGTATTGATAAGAAAGTCAGGTTGAACAAAAGCTGCCACTTCCGTCATATCATCATGTGCTTCATTTCCTCTGGTATTTTTGGATGCAGAACGAGGATTTGATCCGGAACCTAACTCTGGTCCTAAGGCCCAAAGGTGACTCTGTTGGATAGTTTTAATTGAAGAAACGCCAGGCATAATACTTTTACGTCCACCGCCGTAACCAACCATGTAATGGTAAATAATACCACCGGTCAAAATAACTCGATCTGCTTCAGCAATAATTCTATTGATAGATACTTCTGTTCCTTTACTAGTTTTACCATAGTAAACCATATTTTCTAAATCCCAAGCATCATGATTAACAATTTTTACACGATTAAATACTTCTTCACTACATAATTCAATAAACTCTTTTTCTGTATTTTTCCTATGGCCGCCTACTGCAATAACTATAGTTATATCTTCATCAGGTACGCCGGCTTCATTTAAGGTATTTATAAGAATTGGTAGGGTTTCGTTGTTTTTTTGCCAGGCTCTAGTAATATCACTAACAGTAATGGCAACCTTTTCACCTTTTTTTACGATTTCACGTAAAGGTGGAGAATCTATCGGGTGGTCTAGTGCATATTTATATGCACCTTTAAGATCCGCAAGAGCAGGGTATTCAACACCTAAGACTTCATGTAATAACTGTTCTTGGGGAATTTCAAAAGAAACTGTTCCTTTACCATATTTGAGTGTAAACTGCCTCATTAAAAATCCTCCTTCCGGACATGTTAATTTTATATATTCAATAAGATTTGAGCAGTGATTACTTCACTGCTCAAATCTATTATGCTACTTTTTAATTGCTAACGGCTTGACCTGTTCAATCAAATCCTTACTACCTATTAGCTTTTTAATTCATAAGCTTGAGCAAGTAATTCCATAGGATGTTTTACTGAACCGTTAACATTATGAATTTTCATTCCAAAGGCTAACTGCATCGTACAAGCAGGACAAGAGGTAGCCAAAATTGTGGCCTGAGTTTTTTGATAATTATCCATCTTCCGCATCAATATATCTCTGGATAATTTAGGATTAAAAATCCCATAAGAACCTGCCCCGCCACAACACATATCGGCTTCCTGCATTTCTGTTAGTTTTATCCCAGGAATACTTTTAAGTATTTCCCGAGGGGCATCTTTTACTTTTAAATACCTGATACCGTGACAAGGATCATGATAAGTTACCTTAGCAGATATAGTTTTTTGAGGCTTTTTAAATCCGGTACGTACTAAAAAGGAACTAATATCTTCAACTTTATTAGCAATTTGGACAGCTATTTGTGAATATTTAGCATCGTCTTTAAATAATTGTTGGTATTCCTTGATAATTGAAGCACAGGTAGAACAATCAAAAAGTATTGTTTCAACATCTAAAGCATCAAGCTTTTCCAAGTTTATTTTTGCTAACCTTTTAAATTCTTCCAAATCACCTGCACTATGGTGGGGAGCACCACAACAATTAACATCTGGGACTAAAACTTGACAATTATTTTCCTGAAGCACTTTTATTGACGCAATCCCAATACTACTAAAAAAATTATTTACGGAACAACCTAAGAAATAAGCTACTTTGTGCTCGGGATTAGCTATTTTTCTTAATAATTGCGGTAATTGGGCCCGAACGTTTTTAGCAGGTAGGTCAGGGAGCATTTCATCTGTTTTATTCATTAATCCGGTAAATTTGACCAACTTATTAATACCCGTTTTCTGGTATAACCAAACGAGATTTCTTACGATACTAATATTTTGGTTTTTAGAAAAGACTCCTCTATACAGGATTTTTTTGGTTAAAGGTAATCCTTTAGTTTTTGTATAGTAATTACGAATACTGGTAATTATTTCTGGTGTAGGTACACCTGAGGGACAATTCACTTCACAAGCTTTACATAAAAGGCATTCATTAATAAACTTCTCAACTTCTGGCTCCATATCCAAATTTAGTTGGTTTTCTAGTGCCAAACGAATTAAACGATTACGGCCCCGGGCTACATTAGATTCAAGATGAGAGACTTTATAGGTAGGGCAAGTTTCTTGACAAGTGCCACAACGGTTACAGTTTAATAATATTTCTAATAGTTCCTCTTTTTTCATGATCTCTACTCCTTCATTACTCTACTTGAGGGGACCAAGACATGATTAGGATCCACTTTGTTTTTTATATCTTTAAGTAGTTTAGTTAAACCGAACCCTTTATCTTTTCTTGTTAAACTTTCTTGGTTAAAAACAAAGTCTCCCTCAAGAGTCTCTGTGATCTTAGTAAGTTCCAGTAGAATATTTTTTATATCCAATACGCCTAAATAAATCAATCCGCTAGTGGCATTGCCTTTTACTTTTATATCAGGATACTGTTTAAGAACTTCGAGTACTTGTTTAATTCCAACTAAATAATTTTTTAAGGGTAGTGCGAGCTGTCCATTCGCTTTAGTAAAATCAATTGAGACTGTTTGGGATTTTTTAAAGTTAAAATTATTTTGTAATGCTTTTTCCTGCAATTCAATAGTTTTGGCAAAGCCTTCCAGGCCTACTTGAACAAAAAAGCCTGAATCTAGCTGTTCGAATACCAAACTTGCCAAATTAGTTTTTTCTTTAAATAAAATGAAATCAATAATATTTAGCAACTCATTATAATCCTGTGTCAGACAGTCTAATAAAACTATTTTTTCAGGAAGGGGTTTGACCCGGAGGATAGCTTTGGTAATAATCCCTAATGTTCCCCAAGATCCTGTCAGTAATTGATGTAAATCATAACTACTAACATTCTTAATAGTTCTTCCTCCTACTTTTATAACCTCACCTTGGGGGGAAATGTACTCCATTCCCATAACATAGAAACGAGTGGTTTTATAAAGAAACTTTTTATGATCATAAGCGTTGGTAGCGATTAGTCCACCGACTGTACAATCTTTCCCAGGATTGATAGGAAAAAATATTTCATCTTTGGCCAAAATTTCTTGTAAATCATGAACTTTCAGTCCAGCTTCAACCTCAATACTCATATTATCAGGCCGGTATTCGATGACACTTGCCATTTTTCCCAAAGAAATTAAGACTCCCTCATTAAAAGGAAGTACACCGGAAACAAAACGTGAACCATTACCAATGGGATAAAGAGGCATTTTATGCTCATTTGCTAATTTTACAATTGCCACCAATTCGTCAATATTATTAGGAACTAACACTCTTTCCGGTTGATAATCTTCACCAAGTTTAACTCCCAAATTTTCCATACTTGTCGCCACTTCTTCTACATTTACTACTTTTTCTAAACTTTGAAAGAATTCGTTATTTGACATTTATATCCTCCTTAATTTTCTGTAATCGAAGGTAAAAGTTTACCTGGATTACAGATATTTAAAGGATCAAAAGCATTTTTAATTTCATGCATTAGTCCTAAAGTAGGTTTTGTAAAAGCTAGTGGCATGTATTGCAATTTTTCTATCCCTATTCCGTGTTCTCCAGAGATAGTACCGCCTTGCTTAATTGTTTCTTGAATAATTTCATCACAAGCTTTTTCGACATTTTCTACTTCTTCTAAAACCCGATGATCATAATAAATGGAGGGATGGACATTACCATCACCAGCATGGGCTACTTGACCAATAATAATGCCGTACCTTTTAGCCATCTCTTCTACTTTTTTAAGCATTAAAGCTAGTCTATCCCGAGGGACTACAATATCATGAACAATATTTGCCGGTTTTAGTCTACCCAGAGCCCCGTTTACCGAACGCCTAGCCTTCCATAAAGTTTGTCGTTCTTCTTCATTTTTGGCAATATTGTAATCTAAAGCATTATTATTAGCGAAAGCTCGAAGGATACTTTCAACCATAATCTCAACATCGGAGGCAAAGCCGTCAACTTCTATTAGAATTAAGGCTTCTGCATCCCTGGGAAAACCAAGCTTAAGATAATCATCTACAGCCTTAATTACCGTATTATCCATAATTTCCATGGTGGTAGGCACAACACCTTTGGCAATTATTTCAGCTACACAAGAGCCGGCTTTTTCCAAAGAATCAAAAATAGCAGTCATTGTTTTAACTTCCGGGTTTATAGGTGATAGGCTAAGCCAAGCTTTAGTTACTATGCCCAATGTTCCTTCTGATCCACAGAAGTAATAAGTTAAGTCAATTTCTGGATCTATTTGGGAATGGATATCCCCAGTTCGAATACAATCTCCTGAGGGTAAGACAACTTCTAACCCCAAAATATGCTCTCTGGTACAACCATATTTTACCCCTCTTATTCCTCCAGCGTTTTCTGCTATATTACCACCAATAGTGGAGATGCTTTGACTGGCTGGATCGGGAGCATACATTAAACCATAGGGTTCACATGCTAGTTGTACGCCTTTATTTGTTATTCCAGGCTCAACCACAGCGATCCTAGAGTTCGGATCAATTTCTAATACCCTATTCATCTTGGTCATAGAAATAACTATACTACCTTCAGTGGCCACAGCTCCTCCACTTAGGCAGGAGCCGGCCCCTCTTGGCATTAAAGGAATGTTATGTTCCTTAGCCAAGTTAACAATTTTTACTACCATTTCGGTAGACTGTGGAAAAACAACAACACCTGGCTTTCCAGGATAGGGTGATGCATCATAAGCATAGGTTTCTAGCGAAATTTTACTTGTTAAAATATTATCTTTTCCTACTATTTGTCGTAATTTATTTACGATGGGTTTAGGGATCATAAGATTTCACCTGCTTCTAAAATAAATTATTTTGACAATAAATTAGGTAACCAAAGGGTCAGACTTGGGAAAAATGTTATGATTAGTAAAGCAATTATAGATACCAATAAATACCACCAGTTGGCATTTACCAACTTCTCTATAGGCATTTTTCGCATACTTGATGCTACAAAAAGGTTTACACCTAGAGGTGGTGTAATCATACCAATAGCTAAGTTCACAACCATAATTATACCAAAATGTAAGGGATCAATACCAACTTTTACAATTGCCGGGTATAAAATTGGGGCCAAAATAATAATAGCAGCATTGGTTTCCATAAAAGTTCCCACTATCAATAGCATGACGTTAATAATTAATAGCAAAACAAGTGGACTTTCAGTTATGCCAATAAGCGCATTAGCAACCTTCACCGGAATCATTTCTCTAGTTAAGATTAAACCAAAAGCTGATGCTGTAGAAATTATCAACATAACCAAGGAACTACTTATAGCTGATTGTCTAATAAGTGCGGGAAGCTCCTTTAATTTTAATTCCTTGTAAACAAAAAGTCCAATTATTAAACCATAAACTACTGCAATATTTGCTGCTTCAGTAGGAGTAAAGATTCCACCATAAATACCACCTAGAATAATCACAGGCATCATTATACCCCAGATAGCATCCTTAAAGGATTCCCATACTTCTTTAACAGATGGTCTTTTGGCTAATCCCCGATAATTATTTCTCTTGGAAGTAATAAAGGCTACTATACCTAAAGAAATTCCAATAACTATTCCTGGGATAAAACCACCCATAAACAAGCCACCTATGGAAACTCCAGTCACAACACCATAGGTGATCATGGGAATACTCGGGGGAATAATTACACCGATGTATCCTGCACTAGCTTGGGTAGCAGCAGCAAATTCCTCTTTATAACCGTTTTTAACCATAGCAGGAATCATAATTGCCCCTATAGCTGCAACAGTTGCCGGGGAAGAACCGGATATAGCAGCAAAAAACATAGAAGCCAATATGGTAACTAATGCTAGACCTCCAGGTAAAAAGCCAATCAAAGAGTTAGCAAACCTAATTAAGCGCTGAGATATACCGCCTTTTTCCATAATTGCCCCGGCAATCATAAAAAAAGGTATTGCCATTAGAGGAAATGAGTCTACAGCAGTAAACATTTTTTGAGCTATAACCTGAAGTTTGACAACCCCGGTAAAATGTATAGCAATAACCGTAGCTAAGCCTAAACTAATTGCAATAGGTACACTTAAAAGTACAAGTATTGTAAATAATCCAAAAAGCAGTGCGGAAAGCATCTACTCTTGCCCCCTTCCGTCTTTATACTTCAAATACGTCGCCTGACAATATCTGATACTCATAAGGATAGCGCCGAAAAAAACGGAAAAATAAGCTATCCACATGGGTATCATCATGGCTGGTGTCTTTTGACCGGTTTTCATTAAAAACTGAATAACCAATATCGCCAAATAAATCAATATAATTGAAAACAAGGCTGAAAGGGCAAGGACAATTAACTCAGTATACCTTTTCATTTTTTTAGGAAGCCTAGTTACGAGGGAATCAATACCGAGATGAGCACCTTCTTTAGCAGCAATACTAGACCCGATAAAGACAGCCCATGCCATAATATATCTAGCTAGTTCCTCAGACCATGGCAAGGAAGCTTTTATTACAAAACGAAAAATAACCTGCAAAAAAATAACTACAATCATAATTAGATATAAAAAAGTAACTGAATAATCCTCAAATTTGTCTAAAAAGGTAAAAAAGGATGATTGTTTCTTTTCATCCATGTTTCACTCCTCCTCACAAGGTTTATAAAGTTTTCTTAGCTTCAGATGGAGTTTGCCTATGAGAAATACATGCTCTAACTAAAGCTTAGAAGATGGGATTCTTACGGCTGGTAGCCATCGTATTAAACTTGGTCTATATTTTTTAATGGTTGAGCAGGGATACCCCACTCAACCATATTATTAATATTATTTATTATTCGGCAAGGGCTTGGACTTTTTCGATTAGATCTTTACCAATTTTGTCTTGCCACTTTTCATAAACAGGTTTCATAGCTTTTTTCCATACTTCTTTATCAGGTTCTGTAACTTGCATTCCATAATCTTTTAATTCTTGTAAAAGTGTGTTATTCATATCAAAGATGACTTGTCTTTCATAATCTCTAGCTTCATTTGCACATTCTTGGAAAATAGATTTTTCCTCATCAGATAATTCATCCCATAACGCCTGACTGATTAAAAGAGGTGCGGGAGCATAAAAATGACCTGTTAAAGCTAGATGTTCCTGTACTTCAAAAAACTTGGAAGTAGAAATAATAGCTAAAGGATTTTCTTGAGCATCAACTGTTTTTTGTTGTAAAGCTGTAAAGAGCTCACCAAAAGCCATAGGTGTAGGGTCGGCTCCTAGAACTTTAAAGGAGTCCATATGGATTTGGTTTTCCATTGTTCTAATTTTTAAACCTTTCATATCTTCAGGATTAACAATTGCTCTTTTGGAATTGGTAACATCCCTAAAACCATTTTCAAAATAGGCCAAACCTTTAAGTCCTGTGCCTTCTAATTGATTAAACATTTCTGTACCAATTTCACCATCTAATACTTTATAAGCATGTTCCCTGCTAGAGAAAATGAATGGTAAATCATTTACTAAGAACGCATCAGAGAAACCTGCTAGAGGAGCAGTAGATACTAAAGTTAGATCAATAGTACCCATTTGCACACCTTCGATAGCTTCCCGCTCAGATCCTAATTGAGCTGCAGGAAAAACTTCTACAGTATATTTACCATTTGTTTTTTCTTTTATTAATTCACCAAACTTAATAAGTCCTTTTTGATATGGATGGTCAATTGCTAAGGTATGGGCAACCTTTAAAGATTTACCTTTAACTTCTTTACTTTCCCCAGAAGCATTACTACCATCATCTTTTTTTGCATCACCAGAACAACCCACAATTAAAGCCAAAGAAAATAAAAGCATGACAAAAACAGTTAGAAATTTTAAATTCTTTCTTCTCACGAAAATTTACCCCCTCAAAATTTTGAAAAATATTGTAGCACGTCTTACAGTTTTATACTTTTTAAAATCACCACCTTAATTAAATAATTATTTTAAAAACAAATTTTCTGTATTTGAATTCGACAAATTTTTTATAAATTGTCGAATTGTCTGAATTGTGCAGCTATGGGAAATCCTGTATTGTAATGCTGAACCTCATGTGAATATATAAATTCGGTTTTGAATTCTAAATTCCTTCTCGGTATTTTAAAACCATTAAAAAAGATTCTTATACATTTATTTCATTTATCTTTTATAGCTATGAAATTTAATTAATATATAATGTATAATTCGGTAACCCAAAAAAACCCTAAGAAGTATTTTGTACTTCTAGGGTTTTCTATAAGTGGGAGGTCATGGCTGCTACGTCCCCGGAGGAGTGAATTGCCCTCAGGGGCAAGAGAAAGCGCCCCGGGGCGTAAGTTCTTCTAAGCTTCACCTGAGTAGGTATTTCTTTTAGGCAAACTCCATCTAAAGCTAAGAATTACTTTATCTTTGGTTTTGTATAGTTAAGAATCGCTTCCCTTACTATTTTTGCAGCTAAAATGGCCGTTCGATCGGAATGATCCATAAGAGGAGATACTTCAACAATATCCATTCCTACCACATTTAAATTGTTCATAGTAAGAATCGCATTTAAAATTTCTTGAGAAGTACATCCACCAGGTTCGGGAGTACCTGTACCAGGAGCAAAGGCAGGATCTACTACATCAATATCTAAGGTAATATAAACCGGCCTATCTCCCAAATGTTCAACAACCTTTTTCAGAGGGTTGAGAACTTCGTTAATGTACATATTAGTATTTTTTTGTGCGTATTCAAACTCACACCTATCACCGGAACGAATACCAAACTGATACACATTTTTAGGCCCTATTTTTTCACAGACTTTACGAAGGACTGTAGCATGGGAGTTGTTTTCTCCAAAATAAGTTTCCCTTAAATCAGCATGGGCATCAAAATGTAAAACAATCAAATTTTTATATTTTTCTGCATAGGCTTTGATTAAAGGCCAACTAACCAGATGTTCTCCCCCTAGGTAGATGGCAAATTTGTCATCCTCAATCACTTTTTTAGCCACTGCTTCAATTATTTCTAAACTACGAGTAACATTTCCAAAAGGTAATGCCAAGTCTCCACCATCAAAAAAGGTATAATCCTTTAAATCTTTGTTACTTAAAAAGCTATATTCTTCAATCCCATAGGAAACATTACGGATTTGTTGGGGGCCCATTCTTGTACCTGGCCTAAAGCTAACAGTAAAATCCATAGGGATGCCTACAATTATGGTATCTGC
>JBMNUR010000074.1:0-10974 GCA_050946395.1 Peptococcales bacterium | reverse complement strand
CCCTCTGAGTAATTAATATTTTTTACATATACACCTTTTAAATTAAGTAAAGAATTGATATTATTAATACGCACTTATATCGTCACTCCTTTTGATGTTTTTCTCATCAATTAACATTTTAAAGGGAAATCGGTATAAGTGCATTTATTTTTAGCAAAAAAAATGCTGAGATGTTTTCACACCCCAACATTTATTGTAGAACCAGTAATTGTGGGTGCGCGAACGCGGTGTAATTGTGAGGTTAAAAATATGGATATAAATATTAAGGAGATTTCAAAACGAAAAGAAACATATATTTTTGTAACTCAAACACTCTTTTTCTTGTTATTAGCTATTCTAATTTTGCGGGTTTTAGAATTTGAAAATGATGTAAGATCCCTTTATTCCATTGGTCCCAGTGTGATTTTCATTCTTTTGATTTCGTTAATACCGTTATTAGGGCTTAAAACACATAAGTATATTATTTTAATAGATATTTCTTTAAGTATTGTATTAGTGGTAATTATTACGATTTTTTTGTATTTTGAAATCCAGGAAATCTTTAAAATCTTATTTTTGATGCCCGTTGTCGTTTTTTCTTTAAGGTATGAAAAAAAATTTTCTTATATGTTCACAGGCTTAATCACAATCATAATAATTGCCTTAAGTTATAAAGATGATTTTGTTTCTATCGATTCCGACATTGTACTTAGTTGTATTTTTTTCTTAATATCCTGGCTTTTGGGTAGCATGACACAGACTGAGGCTAAGGTAAGAGAAGAACTAGAACGATTAGCTACTTTTGATAGTTTAACCGATTTATTAAACCATAGGAGTTTTCAGTCTATACTGGATGAAAAAATTATAGAAGCAAAGAAAAACAACTTCGCCCTTTCGTTGCTTTTATTAGATATAGATCATTTTAAGATTTATAATGATTCTTTAGGTCACCAAAAAGGTGATATTGTTTTAAAAAAAGTGGCAAATATTTTAAAAGCTATTACTAAAGATCTAGGTTATTGTGCAAGGTATGGCGGTGAAGAATTTGTCATAATTTTACCTAAAACGAAAATCCAGATGGCTGAGAAATTAGCAGAAAAAATTAGACTGGAAATTGAAAACACAAAATTTATAGGGATAGAGGTACTGCCAAAAGGAAAAATCACCGTTTCCATTGGTATAGCCCAATTTCCGATAATGGCAGAAACGAAAGAAAAGCTTATCCAAAAAGCTGATGAAGCATTGTATAAAGCAAAATTTGTTTCGCGAAATAAGGTTGAAGTCTATCATTCAGTTTTTGATGAATTATCACTTATTTTAAAAAATGAGGAACAAGAATTATTAAATTCTATCCGTACATTTACTATGGTTATCAATGCCAAAGATCGCTATACCTATGGTCATTCAGAAAGAACTATGGAATTATGTAAAGAATTTTCCCAATACCTAAAACTGGATGAAACGCTAACAAAAGACTTAATTTATGGTTCCCTTTTACACGATATCGGTAAAATTGAGATACCTAGAGAGGTACTAAACAAGCCTGGTAAATTAAATGATGCTGAGTGGAATATATTAAGACAACATCCTCAGTTGGGGGCTGATATTATTGCACCACTTAAAACCTTGCAAGGAAGTGTAGATGTTATTTTATATCACCACGAAAATTATGATGGTACAGGTTATCCTAAGGGTTTAAAAGGTATAGAGATTCCTCTCGGTGCTAGAATTTTGCGGATTATCGATAGTTATGATGCTATTACAACAAACCGTCCTTATAAGGAATGCATGTCCAAAAATCAGGCACTGGAAGAATTGGCGAGATTTTCAGGAACTCATTATGATCCCGAAATTCTGGATATGTTCTGTAACATGATGACAAACAAAGAGGACTAAAGTCTTTTTTACTTGTGGGGGCGGACAATCTTGTCCGCCCCCAAATACATGCCGGATATGATATAATGAAACATAAAATATCTAAAGGAGAGATAATAGTGCTAGTTGATTATCATGTTCATGCCTTAGGTCATGCTGACCGGGAGCATACATTAGACAACCTTAAGGAATTTATCGAAGTCGCTTTAAAAAGAAATGTTAAAGAGATTGGTTTTGCAGATCATGACCGCTATTTAAAAGATTTAGATTTCACCTTATATCAAGAACTTCAAAAATTATATCCCCAAATTAATATTAGAGTGGGTCTTGAGATAGATTATTTTCCGGGTAAGCTAGAGGAAATAACAAAAATACGCACTAGCTATCCTTTTGATTATGTTATTGGTTCTGTCCATTATGTAGGGGATTGGATGTTTGATGCCGATAGATTTAAAGAGAGATTTAAGGAATGGGACATTGATGAGCTTTACGCTAAATATCTTTCCATAGTATTGGAAGGGGCTCAGACAGGCTTATTTCCTTTAATTGGGCACTTAGATTTATTAAAAATTTTTGGTTACAGACCTACAAAAGACCTTAGAGCAACATTTTGGCCATATTTGCAGGGCTTAAAGAAAACCGGGGTAGTATTGGAATTAAATACAAATGGTTGGTATAAACCAGTCAATGAATTATATCCATCACCGGAACTAATTGAACTTTGTTTTGAGGCTGATCTACCTATAACCTTATCATCTGACGCCCATCAAGCTGACCAGGTAGGGAGAGATGTGGACAAAGCCTTGGCCATAGCTAAAAAAGCCGGGTATACTAAGATTGCAACCTTTGGTCACAAAACTGTCAATTTCATAAATGTTTAAGAAAAAAATTCGAGTCCGAGGAGACTCGAATTTTTTTTGTCTTTTTACCACGGTTGTCTATAGGCACACACGTATTAACACGAATAAAAAAACAATAATTTAACAGGATAAATATTAATCATAATTTTTACATAAAAAAATTACTTGAGTGGATAATAGTTAGTGTATAATCCATGTTTTCCGTAGGACTGTAGGTTCTGTAATTACTGTAGGTACAAAAAATAAAATTTTTCCAAAAATAAAAGGAGGTGTGTTTTTTGACAGTAGATCCATATAAAGCCGGGTTTTTTAAAAAGAATCCCTATGCAAAAAAGCAGGATATAAAGGGTAAATTAGTTGTTGTTCTAGATGGCAAGTTAGAAGGTCGAAGTCTAAAATTAATAACTCCTATTTCCCGGGTCCTTAATAAGCATGAAATTCATGAGTTGATTTTTACCGATGAAAATGAAGCAGGCCCGGGTACAACAGTAGATAATATTGCCTATTTAGGTTTCTTTGAAGTGGAACAAGCCGGTGTGATGGTAAATGGTGATGAACTATATCTAAATGGTCAATTAGTAGGTGAAATCGCAGGTTTTGATGAAACACACATGCCTAACCATTTAAACATCGTGATTAAGACCAAAGAAAGAAAAACAGGGTTAGAATTAAATGCGGAAGTGGGGATGGAAATTATTTGTAGAAAATCTATGGAATAATTGTTTATCCCATTTAGAAGACTAATAGAAGAGTTGATATATTTTAATATAAATGAAAGGAGGAAAGAAAAGTGGCCAAAATTGAAGAAAAAATTAAAAGTATGGGTTTAGAGATACCTGAGGCTCCCAAACCTGTTGCAGCATATGTTCCTGCTGTCAAAATTGATAATTATGTTTACACTTCAGGTCAGATTCCTTTTATCAATGGAGAACTAAAGTATAAGGGTAAAGTAGGTAAAGATGTTAAAGAAGAAGATGCTTATCAAGCAGCAAAAGTTTGTGCTTTGAATTGCCTAAGTGTAATTAAAGGAGTAATAGGTGATTTGGATAAAATTGAGCAAGTGGTGAAAGTAACAGGATTTGTTGCTTCCAGCGAAGGCTTTGATATGCAGCCCAAAGTTATTAATGGTGCAAGTGAATTATTAGGTGAAATTTTTGGTGAAAAAGGTCAACATGCCCGCTCCGCAGTGGGTGTTAATGAACTACCCCTTAATTCCACCTGTGAAGTTGAAATGATTGTTAAGGTGAAATAAAAGGAGGTTTAAACAGTGGCACATAAGTACAAATACCAAATGTATAAACAATTACACGCAAAACTTCCGGATATTTATGCAGATGCCAGAAAAGCTGCAGATGAAATTGTACCTCCTGAAGTTAGAGGAAGATTTGGTTTAACAGGTGGTGTGTCCGGCTGCCCCGCTCCTTTAAGAAGAGATATTCTGGAAGCCAGTGAAAAAGGAGCAAAAGAAGTTATACCCTTAGCAAAACTAGTAGATGAAATAAGGGAAATAGTCAAAGATGTATATGGTGATGAATGGGAAGCAGCTCCTGTTAGTACTTGTGAAGCAGGTCTTTGGACTTGTTTTGATACATTGTTTACACCACCTAACTTAGGCCGCGGTGATAATTATAGGGCCCGTTATATTGCACCCCATGAAAAACATTTCCATCATCAAGGTGGTTATGGACGCCCTTTCCCGCCGAAGTATAAAGATATTATAGCAGACAGAGGTACAACACCGGGTGAGTTAGGTTTCTATGGTAAGAGACAAAATAATACAGATGTTGTCATTGTTCCTTATGAAGGTGCTCAATATCCTGTCCATGGTATCAAACAATGGCCGGCTATTTTCTTAACAGAAGTTGATCCGGAAGCTTCTATTGAAAAGTTGGCATTACATGCCGAGATTCATGAAAATTATCTAACAGGGTTCACTTCTTTAGGGTATCCATCACCTGGTTATGGTTATGGTGTCCAAGATGAAGAAGGCACTCCTGTATTATGTAAATACATCGCAGATCTTGCTCATTCTTATAATGTACCTTATGTCATTGACAATGCTTGGGGTATACCGTTTGTCGGAATTAACCCGGTTAAAATTGGTTGTGATGCAATTGTTTACAGTATGGATAAAGCAACAGGTGCTTCAACTAGTGGTTTAATTATTGGTAGAGAAGATGTTATGGTTCAAATTCGTCGTGCGATGGGTATGCATGGTGATCGCTGGGGAACACCGTCTTCTTATGGTAAAGCTGCATATGTAGCTTTTGACCCAGGTAAAGAAGCTCTCTTAACTCAAATTCAGGCTCTGAAAGTTCTGAGGGATAAGCCGGAAGTTCTAACAAAACCAGTTGACGATATGTATGATATCATCGTGGAAGAATTTAAAAACATTCCTGCCAAGTTTAAAGACGGAATTAAAATTACTAAAGTCTATAACTCGACTGCTGTTGAGATTAACTATGAAGGTACGTGGAAGAATGGTCAGATGGGTATTCCGGTCTTCCCAATTGAAGACATGTATTCTGGCACCAACATCTTACAAACAGGTATGACTCAATTTGGTGTTGTTCCCACAATTGCTTATGACGGTAATATCTATATTTCCACTGCTTTAGGTACTACCGATGAAGAAGGTAACTTGATACCCGAATTGATGCGATATGCTGTTCGTGCTCAGGTAGAATTAATTAACATCATTTGCAAACACGCAGGAGTACTGTAAGAAATAAGGTTAAAGTTTCATTTCGCTAGGTTGAGGTTGAGAAAAATCTTAACATGGACGTAACCTTAGTTGATAATTCAAAAGAAAAACTTTAAAGTATGATGCCGGAAGTAAGCTAGGTTAGGGTTTGGGCCTAGTTAGTTGTTTGGTCTTAACCTTAACCTTAAGCTGTCTACAAGAATATTTGAAAGGGGAAAATATTGATGGTTAAAGTTGTCATCGTTGGTGGTGGTTGGGCCGGTTGTGGTGCGGCTTTGACTGCTAAAAAAGCAGGAGCAGATGTATTGCTTTTAGAAAGAACAGACATGTTTTTAGGTACTGGCCTAGTAGGCGGTATTATGCGCAACAATGGACGTTTTAGTGCTACTGAAGAGTCTATTGCTATGGGTGCTCATGAATTATTTGATGCGGTTGATGAAACAGCTCGTCACAAAAACCTAGATTTTCCTGGGCATAAACATGCAACTCTTTATGATGTTGCCCACATAGAGCCTGCTGTAAGAAGAAAACTTGATGAAGCAGGGGTAGAATATAAGCTTCAATGCCGGGTTAAAGATGTAAAAATGGATGGTAAAAAGATCGTGGCTGTTATCGACCAAGATAACAATGAATACACCGGTGACGTTTTTGTAGAAACAAGTGGTACTGCAGGACCTCAGGGCAATTGTCTAAAATACGGAAACGGTTGTGCAATGTGTGTATACCGTTGTCCAACCTTTGGGCCAAGAATTGAATTAGCTACTAAATGTGGTGTTGAAGAATTTAAAGGTAAAAAAGCTGATGGCTCTGTAGGGGCAATGAGTGGCTCTTGCAAATTACATAAAGACTCATTATCAGAAGAAATTATGAAAGAGTTAAATTCTAAGGGAGTTGCAGTTATTCCTATTCCCAAAAAGCTCCAGAAAGAAGGGGCCTTAGAGTCTAAAGCATGTCAGCAGTATGCATTACAAGAGTTTAAAGAAAATGTCATTCTCTTAGATACCGGCCATGCTAAACTTATGACTCCTTTTTATCCCTTAGATACCTTAAGACAAATTCCTGGGTTTGAAAATGCCCGTTTTGAAGATCCCTATGCAGGTGGCATTGGTAACTCTATGAGGTATTTAGCACTTTCACCTCGAGACAATTATTTAAAAACCAAAGGTGTCGATAATCTATTCTGTGGCGGTGAAAAAGCAGGCCTACTTGTTGGACATACAGAGGCTATCGTGACTGGTAGTTTAGCAGGAAACAATGCAGTGCGTTATGCAGCCGGAAAAGAATTAAAGCAAATTCCTACAAGCTTGGCTATTGGTGATGCCATTGCCTATGTAAACGAACAGATGGGTACGGAAGAAGGTATTACCAAGAAATATACTTTCTCAGGTTCTGTTTATTTCCAAAGAATGAAAGAATTAAACTTATATACTACTGATGTGGATGCAATTAAGAAAAGAGTCAGTGATGCAGGGATGACTGATTTTTATAATCAATCAGTAGTATAGGTAGAAAACCTCGATATTAGGAGGTAACAAGGTGGATGTACAATTAACAGCATTACATTGGATCTATGTTACGATAATTTTTATAGTTTTGGTGACAATGGCTTTAAGGCGGGATACTGTTTTACCATGCTTTATTGGTTTATTCATCGTGGGTTTGGTGGCCAAAGGAAGCATTCTAGGGGGACTACAAACGATTTATAATGCTATCATTGCTGCCGGTAATGAATTTTGGGGCATTATATCAATCATCTCTCTAGTTGTGGCTATGAGTAAGGCTCTAGCAGATGTGGGAGCCGATTATCTAGTAATGCAGCCAGCTGCTAAAGCAATGGTAAATCCCAGTATTGCCTTTTGGGTATTAGGTTTTGCGATGCTCTTAGTTTCTTGGTTTGTATGGCCATCACCAGCTGTGGCTTTAATTGGTGCTATTGTCTTGCCCGTTGCTGTAAAAGCGGGACTACCAGTTATTGGAGCAGCTATAGCAATGAATATTTTTGGACATGGAGCAGGCCTTTCTTCAGACTATTTTATTCAAGGTGCTCCTGCTATAACTGCAAGAGCGGCAGGCTTTGCAGATGCAACACCTGTAATAAGAGCTAGTATTCCCCTTTGGTTGGTTTGTACAGTTATTGCAAGTGTTACAGCCTTTATTCTGTTAAGAAAAGATATGGCAAAAAATCAAGAAAACTTAAAAACTGAACAGAAAAAGATGGAAGAAGAGCAAAAAGCTAAAGCAGAGCAAAGTTTCACCTGGGTATCTTATTTTATCGCAATTCTTCTGCCGACTGCTTTTCTAGCAGATGTAATACTGATGTATCTGTACCAAATTAGGGGCGGTGACGCCACCGCGTTAATCGGTGGAACTGCTGTAGCCATCATGTGTATAGCCGCTATTTTGCAATTTGGAATAGATTCTCTAGAAAAAATCACCGACTATATAAGAGACGGCTTTATGTTTGGAATCAAGATTTTTGCCCCGGTTGTAGTTATTGGAGGGTTCTTTTTTCTAGGTTCCCAACATACAGCAGAAGTTATTTTAGGGGAAGGGGCAACAGGGTTACTAACAGATTTAGGAACGGCTTTAGCAAATGCAGTTCCTTTAAGCCCAATTCCTGTAGGGTTTATTCAGACTATTATTGGTGCAATCTGTGGACTTGATGGCTCTGGTTTTGCACCCTTACCTCTAATGGGTTCCTTAGCTCAAACCTTTGGTAGCGCAATTGCAGTTGATAAAGCAACTTTGGCTGCTTTAGGCCAATTAGCTGCTATTTGGATTGGGGGAGGTACTGTTGTACCTTGGGGCCTAATACCAGTTGCCGCAATCTGTGGTGTAGACCCAATAGAATTAGCCCGGAGAAATTTTATTCCGGTTACATTAGGGTTAATAGGGGCAACTATTACCGCGATTATATTAATGTAAGAGGGTCTTTTGACCCTTTTTTTGTTTGCGATATTATTCTAAAAATTGATTATTAACTATAATTAAATTTTTATTTAGCCAGTGTGACCACAGTAAATTTATTACCTTTTTTTGCCACAAAGGGGTATTTAAGCTAATGATTGTGTCAGCATCTGAGTTTAATATTTGCTGACTTAAGGCAGTAAAAGTATCAATTGGAATAATTTGATTTGCACCGGTAGAACGGAGAAAACTTAAAGCATTAATTGTAAGCGGTCCGGAGATGGCTACTTCACAGTTAGCATTTTTCAAATTATCAATTAACTTAGGAATTAGGTGAATCCAAAAGCCATCCAGAGTAATTAGTACTCTTTGCATACTTTTTACCTGTAGTGGTGGTAAAACTCTACCTCTTACATGGTAATCCAAGGAGTCGTTATTCCTAAGTAATGGTTCAAGTTTTAATGGTTCTCCAGGTAAAGTATTTTTTATTCCTAAGGTTATTAATCCTTCTCCTTTTAGCCTGTTTAATACTATTCCTTTAAAAGATGGCATTTTAGGATAAGTTTTATTTATTAGTTCCAAGATTGTAAATTCGTAAATTCTATCATTTGTTTGGGAAGGTAATGAACACACAATAGTAATAAAATCATCCTTCCCTTTCTTTTCTAAAACAATCAATTCATTTGCAGTTATCCCCATAACTTTCACCTCAAAAATTTTTTTCTTTCTCACATGTTTATTCAGCTTTAGGGGAAAACTTTACTAAGAAAGTTGGTAAGTTGAAAAAGGAGGATTTAACTTTGGCTAAAACAATGGAAAAAGTGATGGATGCACTTGATGTAGAAACTTTTGTAGTTTGTGATAGTGAAGAAAGTGGCAAAAATTTAGCACTACAAATGATGAAAAACCTTGGTTTTGATGATGTTGACTTAGTTTTCATAGAGTTTATCGGGCCGGGAGCAAGAGTAAGAGCAAGAGCTTATCTACATAGGTCCGGAGATAAGTATGGATGGTTATTCAGTAGCGGGGAGGGTATATAAATGGCTAAGAAAGTACTATTAGCACCTTTAGATCCTGTTCATGACATTGGACTTAAAATGATAAAAAGAGGATTGGAGGAATCCGGCTTAGAAACACGACTTTTACCTCCAGATATACCTTCTGAGGAAATTATCCGTATTGCTTCCGAAGAAAATTTTGATACTTTATTATTAAGCCGGACTTTAGGTTATGGTGTTGCAGAACTATTAGCCCGCTTTGTTGATTTAGCGGATGCAAGTGGTTTACGAGAAAATGTGAAAATTGGGATTGGCGGTATGGCCATTAGACCGGAATTAGCAGCAGAATTAGGATTTGATGCGGGATTCGGACCAGGTACAACAGTTGAGGAAGCAGTAGCATTTGTAGAAGGTCGTGAATACAATCCTGAAGATGCAGTAATAAAAAAAGAAAAAAAGGATTTTACAGCACCTTATAAATATACATATAGTAATAAGGTAATTGGGGATTTATTAGGTAAAATCTCTTCGCAAATTATGGACTGGGCTAAAACTAAAACATCACCAGGAGTTGAAAGAGCGAAATTACGAGAGGAGCTTTGGGATTATCAAGCTTTTCTTAAAGGGGAAGGAAATAAGGAATTCCTAAAAGAATATCCCAAGCTTTGTGATCAAGTACCAAGAGAATATTATTTAGAAGGCAAAATTCATCCGAAAACCCGGGAATTAACAAAAGCTGAAATAGATAATTATGAACGGTTTATCAAAGAAGTCAAAGCGGGCATGAAAGTTAAACGGATTCAGCATACAAGAAAATTACCGGTAGTTTTTAACCAATATGGCACAGGTTGCCCATTTATGGATATTGGACATATTAAAGTTAGCGAGGCTTGGGGTGCTGATGGTGTAGTTCACTTTGACCCTTCGTGGGGTGCGCGGACAGAAGGTTTTTTAGGAGGGGAATTAACCCATCAGGAAGACGGAACAGTTATTACACCCGATAATTTATCCCGGATTTATCAATCTTTAGAAGAGTCCACCCTTTGGCAAGTAAGGGCTCATCGGGGGTTAAATACTCCAGAAACGGTAGTTTTGGCAGGTAAAATTGGTGCCAATTTAACTAAAATTAACATTTGTTATGGTTCGTTGGCCGCCGGTACCGATCCGGCACGACTTACTATTGATGGCTTTCACGCTATTAAATACGCTGCCCAGTATAAATTGCCTTTTGATGTCGTGACCAATGAAGAATTAACAGGTGTTCCGGCTTATAAAGCTTTTGCCGGGATGCTGATTGTGGCAGATTTAGCAGTTAAGTTGGGGGCAAGACCTATTTTACAACCGCTGTTTGCCTACTCTCCTGAAATGATGATTGGTGGGCAAATGGATGATAACTATGTGGATTTTAATGCGGCTAAAATAGGTGCATTAAGAAGTATTATAGATGCTCCGATTTGGCCGGGAGCACCTATCGGCTTTTTAACTCAAACTGAAGATAGAGTCCAATCCAGTATATCTACCTCACTACATGCCATATTAGGCGGAGCTTTAGGTGTGGACGCCATTTCCATTGCCTCAGCTGATGAGGCTTATTCAGGTGGGCCTATAAGTGTGCCTTCCAAGGTTGATACCTTAAGAGGTGTTGAAGAGG
>JBMNUR010000073.1:0-10987 GCA_050946395.1 Peptococcales bacterium | reverse complement strand
CATCAGCTTCCTTCAGACCCTTTCGTCACCGAAAACGCCCTTGCCTACAGCTTATCTTCCCATTAGCTAGGTGATAGGTTTTCTTTCAAACCATCGGCTCGGCAACATGCCTCGCAAACAAAAAAACGTCCACGCGGACGTTTTTGTGTTTTTAATTAAGCCACAGATTAGCACAGATAAAAATTTAACTTTTATATAAACCACGGTTCCTTCGGAGCACACATATCAATTGATTCTTAGCTTCAGGTGGAGTTTGCCTAAAAGGAATACTTACTCCGGCTGAAGCTAAGAAGAACTTACGCCCCAGGGCACCTTCTCTTACCTGAAGGGCAATTCACCTTGTCCAGGGACGTAGCAGCCGTTATCTCCCGTTCGTTGAGGGCATTCCTCCGACCTAAAATGAGTCCCTTAATGGAGGTGTGTCCCCTTTCCCAGATAGAAGTAGGAGATAACGGCTGGTTCATCGGATAAATACGGATAATAAGAAATCCTGACCTTATAAATTGACATACAATCCGTGTTTATCTGTGTTTATCTGTGGCTAATTTAATTATTTAAGATTTTCTCCAACCAACAATGAATCTCTGGTACTCCTTCCCCGGTAGCTGCAGAAAAAACTACTAAAGGCTGATCCTTGGGGAGCTTCATCTTTTCTCTAATTTCTTTAAGGTGTTTTTGATACTGTCCGCGAGAAATTTTATCTCCCTTGGTTGCTGCCACTAAAGTAGGTATCCCATAGTGTTGTAACCAATCGTACATAATAACATCATCATTAGTAGGGCTGTGGCGGATATCTACTACATGAATAACACCCTTTAGTACTTCGCGCTCACTTAAATATTCTTCAATAAATTTTGCCCATTGTTCTTTGATGCTGGCAGAAACCTTAGCAAAACCATAACCAGGTAAATCAACAAAATAAAATTTATCATTTATCAGATAAAAATTTAAGGTTTGAGTTTTACCAGGTTTGCCACTGGTTCGGGCCAAGTTTTTTCGGTTAATTACTTTATTAATCAAGGAAGATTTCCCAACATTTGAGCGACCCGCTAAGGCAATCTCCAACAACCCTTCCTGAGGATACTGCTTTTTACTTACTGCACTAATAACAAACTTTGAATCTTTAATAATCACAACTACTCCTCCACAAGTGCTTTATCTAAAACCTCATCCATATGTTCCGCTAAAATAAATTCTAATTTTCTTTTTATGTTTACAGGAATATCCTCTAAGTCTTTTTCATTTTCCTTGGGTAAAATAATAATCTTGCTTCCGGCACGATGGGCAGCTAAAACTTTTTCCTTAATTCCACCAACGGGCAATACCCGGCCCCTTAGTGTAATTTCCCCAGTCATAGCTACATCCTTTCTAATCCTTTTGCCGGAAAAAGCTGATGCCATGGCAGTGGCCATAGTAATTCCGGCTGAAGGTCCATCTTTAGGTATTGCTCCTTCTGGAACATGGACGTGAATATCATATTTTTCGTGGAAATCTTCTTCAATATTAAGCTTTTTAGCGATACTACGCACATAACTAAAGCTGGCTTGGGCCGATTCCTTCATAACTTCCCCAAGCTTACCCGTTAGTAATAGTTTGCCTTTACCCGATAAAAGGGAAACCTCAATTTGCAAAATATCTCCGCCTACTTCTGTCCATGCAAGGCCTGTAGCTACTCCGATTTCATTATCCGTTTCGGTTGTACCATATCTATACCTAGGAATGCCCAAATAATTAGAGAGGTTTTGAACTGTAACTTTAATCTTTTTATCTGAGTCCTTAACAATCTTCTTAGCAGCTTTTCGGCAAATACCGGCTATTTCTCTTTCTAGATTACGCACACCGGCTTCTCGAGTATATAGCCTTACAAGCTGCAAAAGAGTATTTTCCGATACTTGCAGCTGTTCTTCTTTAAGACCATGCTGTTTTCTCTGCTTGGGTAAAAGATATCTAAGTGCAATAGCGACTTTTTCTTGTTCAGTATAACCTGATATTCGGATTACTTCCATTCTATCTAATAAAGGTCGAGGTATATCATAAATAACATTAGCTGTTGTCACAAACAAAACCTTAGAAAGATCAAATGGCAACTCAATAAAATGATCACTAAAAGTGCTATTTTGTTCTGGGTCCAAGACCTCTAATAAAGCAGCAGAAGGGTCACCTCGAAAGTCCATGCTCATTTTATCAATCTCGTCCAATAGGAAGACAGGATTGTTAGAGCCTGAGTTTCTCATCCCTTGAATTATCCTTCCAGGCATAGCCCCTACATAAGTCCGGCGATGCCCTCTGATTTCCGCCTCATCCCTGACGCCTCCTAAAGATATGCGTACAAATTTGCGTTCTAATGCTCTAGCAATGGATTTGGCTAGTGAAGTTTTACCAACTCCGGGAGGGCCAACTAGACAAATAATTGGTCCCTTCATCTTTTCTGCCAACTGACGTACAGCTAAAAATTCTAAAATCCTTTCTTTGGCCTTTTCCAAACCATAATGATCTTCATCTAAAATTTCCTCGGCAAGATCAATATCAAGTCTATCCTGGGTAGACTTCTGCCATGGTAAAGATAGAATCCAATCTAAATAGTTTCTAACAACTGAAGCCTCAGCTACCATAGGAGGCATCTTTTCTAAGCGCTCTACTTCTTTTAATGCTTTTTCTTCAACTTCCTCAGGTAAATTGGCTTCCTCAATTTTTTCCCTTAATTCTTCTGCTTCTTGAGCACGTTCATCCTGTTCACCCAATTCTTTTTGAATAGCCTTTAATTGTTCACGTAAATAGTATTCTTTTTGAGTTTTTTCCATTTGCTTCCGAACCCGAGAGTTAATTTTACGTTCTAATTCTAAAATTTCTAATTCCCGGGTTAGGATCGAATAAAGTTTTTCCAGCCTTTCTTTTACACCTACAGCTTCTATAATCTCTTGTTTATCGGTAATTTTTAGGTTTAAATGGGAAGCTATTACATCAGCTACTCGACCTGGATCGTCTAAAGTTACTACAGCCAATACCGTTTCCGCGGGAACCTTTTTGCTTAATTTTACATATTGCTCAAACTGAAAATTTACACTACGCATTAAAGCTTCAATTTCTAAGGTTTTCCCCTCATCCTCAATATACTCTTCTATTTCTGCTTTAAAATACGGTTCCGTCGCAACCATACCCAATGACTTGGCTCTATGTAATCCCTCCACAAGAACTCTAATAGTTCCGCCGGGAAGTTTTAATATTTGTTTAATCTCTGCAACAGAACCTATAGTATGAATATCCTCTTCTGCAGGATCATCGGTTTCAGCTTCTTTTTGGGTTACTAAAAAAATCTCTTTATCCTGAATCATTGCTTCTTCAATCGCTTGTATTGATTTGGGCCTGCCAACATCTAGATGGACTACCATATAAGGAAAAACCAAAACTCCCCTTAATGGCAAAACTGGAAGCTGCCGTTTTTCTTTATCTGCTGCCATAATCTTTACCTCCTAATCATCAAGTGATTCTAGCTTCAGATGGAGTCTGCCAAAAGAAATACTTATCCAGCTGAAGCTTAGATGAATTTTTGCCCCAGGGTACCTTCTCTTGCCCCAAAGGGGCAATTCACCTTGCACCCCAGGGTACCTTCTCTTGCCCCAAAGGGGCAATTCACCTTGCACCCCAGGGTACCTTCTCTTGCCCCAAAGGGGCAATTCACCTTGTCCACACAGTGGACAAGTCAGCTAAAGCATGCGTAGCAAGCTAGCTTCCTATGTCCAGAGACGTAGCAGCCGTTATCTCCATTCTTTGGGGACATTCCTCTGCCCGAAATGAAACCCCGAAAGAGGTGTGTCCCCTTACCTTAATTGAAGATAGGAGTCTTACGGCTGGTAGTCATCAGATAAAAAATCTTACTGTGGGAGCCTCCTTTTAATTATACCAAAATTCTAATTATAGTTAAAATTACCCATTGCCATTAATACTAACATAAAATTAGCATAAAGCGAAACTGGAATTAAGCAAAGGAAGCAGGTTGGGTTTGTAAATCCCCTGTGCTAAGTAACTTATCATTTTTTAATTGATTTTCTTTTTTAATTAGAGCTTGGTCTAATACCTCCTCTAATTTATCAACAGGTATAACTTTAATTCCTTGTATTGTTTCAAAAATTTTTAACCAATTATCTCTAGGTATAATTACCCGGGTAGCACCTGCCTCTCGAGCTGCTTCTACCTTAGCAATTACTCCACCAACTGGTTTAACATTACCACGAATAGATACTTCTCCAGTCATTGCTATTTTATTATCAATAGGAATATTTTTTATAGCTGAATAAACTGCGGTTGCTATAGCAATGCCTGCGGAAGGCCCGTCATTGGCAATTCCCCCTGGAAAATTCACATGGATATCATAATCTCTCGCGTCAACACCGAGATTACGTCTTAATACAGTTAAGACGTTTTCTACAGAACTCTTAGCCATACTTTTTCTTCGAATTTTTTGTCCGCCCATACCACTTAATTCTTCTTCCTCCACAATTCCCGTTACTACTATTTTGCCTTGACCTTTTGTAGCCTCAATGACGCTTACTTCTATTTCGTTAATAATACCCATATTTGAACCATAAACCGCTAGTCCATTAACTAAACCCACTTGAGGATATGATGCTACTTTCTTTTCCGGCCGGGGAGAATATTGTCCACTATTAACCACCCATTCTATATCCCCTCGTTCTATTTGTTCCCTGTTTTCTGTAAGAACCATACCGGCGGCAAGCTGGACTATATTGACAGCCTCTCGGCCATTAGTTGCATATTTTTTAACAATTTCTATAGCCTCATCTGTTATTGCAAAATTTATCTTTTGGGCTGCATTACGTGCTATGGTTTCTATCTCCTCTGGTAATAACCCCCGGAAAAATATTTCTAAACACCGAGATCTGATGGCAGGAGGAATTTCTTGAGGAAGCCTGGTTGTTGCGGCAACCATCCGAAAATCTGCAGGTAATCCGTTTTGAAAAATATCATGAATATGACTGGGAATATTGGTGTCCTCGGAACTATAATAGGCACTTTCCAATATTACTTTACGATCTTCTAACACCTTTAAGAGTTTGTTGATTTGAATAGGATGTAATTCACCAATTTCATCAATAAAAAGTACCCCACCATGTGCTTTAGTCACCGCTCCAGGTTTAGGTTGGGGTATCCCTGCCATGCCCATGGCACCGGCACCTTGATAAATAGGATCATGAACTGAACCAATTAAAGGGTCGGCAATACCGCGCTCATCAAACCTGGAAGTTGCGCCATCTACTTCCACAAATTTTGCATCCTCTTTAAAAGGTGAATGCTTGCTTTTTTTGGCATGCTCCAAAACAACTCTCGCTGCTGCAGTTTTTCCTATTCCCGGTGGCCCATAAATAATAACATGCTGAGGGTTTGGACCACATAAAGCCGCTACCAAGGTCTTTATTCCTTCTTCCTGACCAACGATATCTTCCAAGGTTTTGGGACGAGTTTTGGCTACTAAAGGTTCTGTTAAGGTAATTGAACGCATTTTTTCTAATTTATCTAGTTCTTTCCTAGATTCCTTTTGTATCGTAACCTTATTACCTTGTTGGCTTTTTAATAAATTCCAAAAATACAAACCAATTACTATCGCAAAAAATATTTGCACAAATGCAAAAACCCCACCTAAACCGCCAAACATGCTAAACATTTCCCCTTCCGCGAAACATTGTTGAATAGTATCCTTGCAAATCCATATCCATCTGTCTCTATCAGTGGTTAATAAATAAATTGACCCTAAAAACTGCATGCAATCCATGTGCATCTGTGTATCATGCAAAACCAATGCTCATCCGCGATTCGAAATTAGTATGTTCCTACTCACACCTTTTTATCAGTAGTTTTCAAGGTTTTTACCAAGTTTTTATTTAATAATTTCTTAATTATAGGGGAAAATTAAAATAAGTCAGATTAGTAAAAATAACTTTCTAAAGGAGGTTATAATTTGGCGAGGCGCAGTATCATGTCTGACGCTTTAAAATATGAAATTGCTAAAGAACTAGGCTTTTATGATACAGTTGCCCAGGATGGGGATTTTGGCAATGTGTCATCCCGTAATTGTGGTAATATGGTAAAAAAGGCCATAGAAATGGCTGAACGTTCTTTAGTAAGAGAGTAAGCCAACTAATCTGATAAAGAGCCTAGGTAACTAGGCTCTTTTAAGTGAAAAAGTGAAACAGATGACTATTCCCGTCATTCTGAACGTTAGTAAAGAATTCTGAGATCCTTTAAAATGGCTTTTTTGCTTTTTCTTTTTCACTGTTTCACTTAAAAGCCCTTGAGTCTATGACTCAAGGGCTTTTCTTACGCGCTTTCTTCTTTCTTTTTCTTCTTTTTTCCTTTATTTTCACCGGTAACAATTAGCGGTTCTTCTTTATTAAGAATTACATCTTTAGTAACAATTACTTTAGTAATATCCTCTCTGGATGGAATTTCATACATAACTTCCATCATAATATCTTCGACTATGGACCTTAAGCCCCTAGCACCGGTATTACGACGCATTGCTTCTTCAGCAATGGCCTCTAATGCATCTGGTTTCATTTCCAGATTCACTTGATCCAATTCAAATAGCTTTTGATATTGTTTAGCTAAAGCATTTTTGGGTTCGGTAAGAATCCTAATTAGTGCTTCTTTATCTAAAGCATCTAAAGAAACAATTACCGGAAGCCTTCCTACGAATTCCGGAATAAGGCCATACTTTAAAAGATCAGTTGGTAAAATATTTTTCAATATTTCTCCAATGTTAGTATCTTTCTTGGACTTAACCTCTGCGTTAAAGCCCATGACCGTTTTGCCAATGCGGTTTTGAATGATCTTTTCAATCCCATCAAAAGCTCCACCGCAAATAAAGAGAATGTTTGTAGTATCCAGCTGGATAAACTCCTGGTGGGGATGTTTGCGTCCGCCTTGGGGTGGAACGCTTGCAACCGTTCCTTCCAATATTTTAAGTAAAGCCTGTTGAACACCTTCACCAGATACATCACGAGTTATGGAAGGATTTTCTGATTTGCGGGCAATTTTATCAATTTCATCAATGTAAATAATTCCTTTTTCGGCTTTTTCTACATCATAATCTGCAGCCTGAATCAATTTTAAAAGAATATTCTCGACATCTTCACCTACATAACCTGCTTCTGTAAGAGAAGTAGCATCTGCAATAGCGAAAGGAACATTTAGTATCTTTGCTAAGGTTTGTGCTAGTAAAGTTTTTCCGCTTCCCGTGGGTCCAAGCATGACAATATTACTTTTTTGTAATTCTACGTCTTCGATTTTCATACCCAGATTTACTCTTTTGTAATGATTATAAACTGCAACAGAAAGGGATTTTTTGGCGGCTTCCTGGCCAATTACATATTGATCGAGTATAGCTTTTATTTCTTTTGGTTTGGGAATATCCCCTAGTTCAAAACTAGTTTCTTCACTTAGTTCTTCTTCAATTATTTCATTACATAATTCGATACACTCATCACAAATATATACTCCCGGTCCTGCTACTAACTTTTTCACCTGATCTTGGGCCTTACCACAAAAGGAACATTTTAATTGGCCTTTTTCATCCCCAAATTTATACATATTATCACCTCTCGATATCCCACTTTAAGCTTTAGGGATTCTACGGTCAATTACCTCATCAATTAAACCATATTTTTGAGCTTCATCAGGAGTCATAAAACGATCCCGCTCCGTATCTTCTTCAATTCTAGATTTAGGCTGACCAGTTTTTTCAGCCAGAATCGTATTCAACCTATCTTTCATTTGTAATATTCGTTTCGCATGAATTTCTATGTCAGTTGCCTGACCCTGAGTACCCCCCATTGGCTGGTGAATCATGATTTCACTATTTGGTAAAGCGAATCTTTTGCCCTTTTCTCCCGCAGCCAGTAAAAAAGCACCCATGCTAGCGGCCATACCTACACAAATAGTAGATACATGTGGTTTTATATATTGCATAGTATCATAAATAGCCATGCCTGATGTGATTGAACCACCCGGACTATTAATGTAAAGATGAATATCTTTATCTGGGTCTTCAGCTTCTAAAAAAAGCATTTGAGCAATTATCAGGTTAGCTACATGATCATCAATGGCATCACCCAAAAAGATTATCCGGTCCTTTAGAAGACGTGAATAAATGTCATAAGACCTTTCCCCACGGCTTGTTTGTTCTACTACAATTGGGACTAAGGGACTCAATTATAAAACCTCCTTTTAGCTGATTTTGGCATTATCTATAAGCAATTGAATTGCTTTGTCTATTATAATGCTATGTTTTACAGCTTCAATTTGACCTTCTCTTTCAAATTGTTCCCTAATTTCTTGTGCTTCTCTTTTATATAATTCTGCAAGACGCTTAAATTCCTCTTCAAGATCAGTATCTTCCACAACTAAACCTTCTTTTTTAGCAATTGCTTCTAGTACCAACTGCTCTTTAACGGATTTTTTAGCATCATCCTGGTACTTGCCACGAATACTTTCCATAGTTTCATTTGTGTATTTTAAGTAATTTTCTAAAGATAAACCTTGCATCCTAAGCCGGAAATCAAAATCTTGTAAAATATTATCAATTTGGGTATCAACCATAGCTTGAGGAACATCTACTTCAGCATTAGCTGCGGCACTTTCTATGGCTGCTTGTTTTAAACTAGCGTTAGCATTTTCTTCTTTCCTGCTTTTCAGTCTATTCTCTATATCTATCTTTAATTCCTGCAAAGTTTCAAATTCACTTACATCTTTTGCAAACTCGTCGTCAAGCTCGAGAAGTTTCTTTCTTTTGACTTCTTTTACCTTAACATCAAAGGTAGCCGGCTGCCCTTTTAGTTCTTCGCTATGATATTCTTCAGGGAAAACAACATTAATGGTTTTTTCCTCATCTTTTTTCATTCCAATAATTTGTTCTTCAAAACCAGGAATAAAAGAGCCTGAACCGATTTCTAATGAATAGTCTTCTGCAGTTCCTCCTTCGAAAGGTATTCCATCTTTTTTACCAATAAAGTCAATTAGTACTAAGTCACCATTTTCTACAGCTGTATCTTCAGGCATTACTTCTAATTGGGCATGTCTTTGACGCAAATTTTCCAAATCGTTATTTACTTCTTCTTCAGTTACAACACTATCTAGCTTTTCTAATTCCAATCCTTTATATTCACCTAATTCAACTTCGGGTTTTATTTCCACCTTAGCTTTAAAGATAAAAGGCTTATTAGCTTCTAATTGCACAATATCAATTTCCGGTCGGCCTACAGGCTCAATACCTTCTTCCAAATTATCTAAGGCTTCAATATAAGCCTTTGGCATAATAAAATCGACAGCATCTTCAAAAAGAATCTCGACACCGAACCTTTGCTCAACAATTTTGCGAGGTACTTTGCCTTTTCTAAAACCGGGTATGTTTATTTGCTTAACAACTTTTTTGTAGGCATGTTGGAGACCTTCTTCAAACTTTTTCTGGTCAACCTCAATGGTTAATTCCACCTGTTTTTTGTCTATTCGTTCAGTAGTGACTTGCATTTATTATGCTCCTCCTTAAACTAATAAAATATGTAAATGTTTACAAAGCTTACTTCTAAATTATACCCATAAAAAATAGAGAGTAAAAGGTAAAAAGTGAGAATCAGCTAATTTTCTTCTAAATACAATATTACCCCGACTGTCAATACTAGTCGAGGTAATTTAAAAATGCTTATGGAGCGGAAGACGAGATTCGAACTCGCGACCCTCGCCTTGGCAAGGCGATGCTCTACCACTGAGCCACTTCCGCAAGTTTGGTGCGGGAGAAGGGACTTGAACCCCCACGGTGCGAACCGCCAGATCCTAAGTCTGGTGCGTCTGCCAATTCCGCCACTCCCGCATTTAGATGTTCGAGGTTCGAGGTTCGAAGTTAGACTAAAAGATAACATTTTTAAAACCTTATTCTAACCTCTAATCTCCAATTTCGAATTTCTAAATTGGTGAGCCATCCGCGACTCGAACGCGGGACACCCTGATTAAAAGTCAGGTGCTCTGCCGACTGAGCTAATGGCTCGCAAAAAAATGATGGCTGGGGCGGCAGGACTCGAACCTACGCATGCGGGAGTCAAAGTCCCGTGCCTTACCGACTTGGCTACGCCCCAACGTTACTGACGAAAGATATTTTATCATGTTTTGCGAATTTCTGTCAAGAGTTAATTTTTGGTGTCAAGCTTAATTTGTCCAACAAAATATTTTCTATGCAAATAGTGGGGTGGATGATGGGACTTGAACCCACGAGTGCCGGAGCCACAATCCGGTGCGTTAACCACTTCGCCACATCCACCACATTTTAGATGTTAATATTAGAAGTTAGAAGTTCGATAAAAATCAGCGATGTAGATTTTTTAAATCTAACTTTGAACCTCTAATTTCAAATCTCTAAATTGGCGTGCCTGGAGGGATTCGAACCCCCGACCCTCGGATTAGAAGTCCGATGCTCTATCCAGCTGAGCTACAGGCACAATAATGGAGCGGGTGAAGGGAATCGAACCCTCGCGACTGGCTTGGAAGGCCAGGGCTCTACCACTGAGCTACACCCGCATATATCGAAGGTCGGTCGTCGGAAATCGAAAAAAATCTAAATATGATTTAGGACTTCTAACTATTGGTGTTTCCATTTTAAAAGTCTTTTGTCAGAAATCAAATGCCGAAAGAAATTTCCGGCATCTGACTACCGACTTCTGTTCTGGTCGGGGCGGAGGGATTCGAACCCCCGGCCCCATGGTCCCAAACCATGTGCGCTACCAAACTGCGCTACGCCCCGCCAAACCGTGACAAAAAGTAGTATACAATATCTATCTATCTTTGTCAACACTTTTTTAAACCTGCCGAGAAATCCATGCCAAGTGGGAAGTGGGGTTAGCTCGACAGCAAAATTTATTATAGCATTACCCCTTACACAATACAAGTGGAATTATTTAGTTAATTCTACCACACTTAACTCCAG
>JBMNUR010000072.1:0-10995 GCA_050946395.1 Peptococcales bacterium | reverse complement strand
CTGCTATAGTAATCGTTGATGAGTTTTCTGATGGCTTCAGGTATCTTTCCCATGCTCCCCCTCCATACCAAGGAGCATAGGGCACGTTGCTTACCTGCAGAATAGACGTAATGGTGTGAAGCTCACGAACGAAACGACAAGTATGGTCCCACATGATGAGCTTCCTTATCCATTTTACCCGAAAGCATCGCAGCAAGGTCATCAGGAAAGCAATCAGGTATGAGCAACCAGCGAGAAGCCGGGGGCGATCAAGCACCTCCGGCTTCTTCGCTGTCAGGACTGTACCATCGGAACCGATGGGCCTTGGGGTAGTCTACTCATCCTCCAACGCCGGATTATCTTCTTCCCTCCAGATATCCGTCCAGTGATGGTAATAGTAGTACTTATCGTTCCATTCGGGACTATAAAAACGTATGCCTACGCCTCCGCCACTAGCACCGCTGTAATCAAACTTATCGGAATAGGGATCTTCATAGGGCGAGAAAAGATAGGTTGGATTAGACATCTCCCGCTCTCCGGTATAAGGATTTTGAATATAGCGTTTTTCATGTTGGAAAGCCCCAGGTCCGATGTATGTCAGATTCCTGTGTAGATCGATCATCTGCACTGCTCCATTATCCAAACAACCCCAAAACGCCCGGTGCTCGATGGATTCCAATGTAGGATTGTTTTCGATACCGGGATCCTTTTCCAGTCCTTCATGCCCATCGAACGCATATTGGGCGATTTTCTTGGTGCCCGTAGGTATTTTTGAGCTCATGCAACCGGCGATGAGCGTATCGCTAGCAACTTCGTAGATGACGTTTTTATTTTTATCTTCATAGAAATCGTTTCCTTCATTGACGGTGAGCGTATCGAGCGATTCACATCCTACCAGGATTCCACCACCGTGTTTAGCTGCCTCACCAACATAAGGCCACCAATATCTATCTTCCCAGACATCTACCGCATAAATAATGATCGTTGTTACAGTCGAAGGAATCTTCAGTTTCTTGAGGGCCCTGCATTCCTCGAACGCCCTGCTGTTGATCGTTTCCAGACCTTCGGAAAGAGTGATCGTTCTGAGCGATGTACAGAGCATGAACGTCATAGGACCGATTGTTTTGACTTTTGGCGGAACATTGATCTTTTTCAAGGACGAGCAACCGAAGAATGATTCCCATCCGATTTCTTCGACGGTATCGGGAATGAGGATGTTATCCAGCCGTTTACACCCCTTGAATGCACCCCGTTCTATTTTTTTCAGATTGGATGTCTTATTCTCAGGATTCTCAGGATCCTCAGGATCTTGAAAAATCGGCATATCGATGGTTTGCAGGTTCGTGCACCCGGCGAAGGCAAACTTGCCAATTTCCTGCATCGCATCCGGAACATCGACACTGACAAGGCTGGTACATCCTGCGAAGGCCTCATAACCTATCCTCTTGTCGTAAATGTCACTGCTTCTGGGAGTGTACGCTTCACTTGCATACGTCGAGGTTTCAACGCCTTCCGGTATGTCGATTTTATACAATGCCGTGCAGTCTTTAAATGAATTCCCAGAGATTCCCTGGAGGTTGTCTGAGACGACAAGTCTCATGAGGTTAACATTCTTTTCAAAGTCGGACGCAAGGTTGTGGACACTGTCGGGAATGATCAATCGTACAACATCGGTATTTTCTCTGAAGTCCACGTTGACGTAGACGACCAACTCACCATTATAGAACTTAGGTATGTACAAATCCTCTATATCGGTTCCTGTATATCCTGTTATGTGACAGAAATGACCAGTGTTTGTAGCATACGGATTGCTGGATGAACTTTTAAACGTGAAGTCCGTCAAATCCGCCAATTCGCCATCAGGATGAGACTCGGAACCAGGACCATAGGTGTCATAGGTCGCGGTGAATACCTGGTCTCTGTAGTTATTGTTTTGATCACGAGAGAACCATTCCTTGAACTTGTATTGATACACGACCACGGGTTCTTCCGGTACGGAGGCACTGCCGGCATCAAATTCAAGCCTGTACGTTGGAGACGGAGGGGTCAGTTTGGAGCCATCAGGATGGACAGGGGCATCGCCTTTCTTAACCTCATCCGTCTTCAGCACTTTTCCGTCGTAGTTCATCCATGTGACGGTGCGAGTGGTCTTAATCTTGAACATAGCGGTGTATGTCTGATCACTCGTAACCTCCGTCAGTTCCGGCGTCCATCCATCGAACTCGTATTCGTTCCCTCCGGATGGATTCTTGACAGGTTTCTGACCGGTATAGTTTGGCATTGTTCCATGAATGACGTTTTCAGTTTTTAAAACCGAGCCGTCCTCATGCTCCCATGTTACGACATGCGTCAATGTCTCTTCACATGCAGTAAGAAAAAACATTGCGATGATCAACAGAACGAGCAATTTTCCTATTGTTCTCTTCATCATATTACTCCCCTTCCGGTAGATTGACGCTCAATTCTCACGAAACAAACTACATTCTAAGGCTTCTGCATATTGTCTTACGTCCACATTTCGTACTTCCCATGGTAGTTCGGTTTCGGGTCGGGACTGTAATAGTGGATACCAATGTAATCGCCAAGTGTAGCTAGAGGATCGTAGACAAATAACCCGTTTTCCTTATCCGCGTCGGTAAAATCTGATAGAATTGCCGTATATCCAATCTCATCATCGTCAGGACGGTAGAAAGCTAACATTTCAATTTCAGTGATGTTCTTATGGAGAATTATACGTTCTTGCTTGGATAGACAATTAAAAAATGCACGATATCCTATCGATTTCAGACTTTCGTGCTCACTAACACCGGGATCTTTCACCAGCCCGGTATGACCTTCGAATGCATGTCGAGCGATGTACTCGGTGGTATCCGGTATCGTGGAATTCTTACAGCCGGCAAGGAGGGTCTTATCATTTTTATGGAAGATGACATTTTTTCCCTCCATATCGGAATACACCCTGTTTTCATATTCAACCTCGATCATTTCCAAGGCTTCGCATCCTATCACTACCCCCAAACCAATATTCTTTACTTTCGAAGGGATCTTCAATTTTTTCAAAGCCTTGCAATTCTTGAACACTTCCTCACCGATCGTTTCAATTGAATCCGGAATATCGATATGTGCAAGATTTGTACAGCCTAAGAAAGCGTCATCACCGATTTCAGGCCGTTCTCCAAATTGATCGTCTTCTCTTGGCTTATATGCAGCGTCATACGTTTCGGTTTTACCTTCAGGTATGTGGACTCCCTTCAACGAGGTACACCCAAAGCACATCTGATAAGCAATTGTTGTAAGGTTTTTTGATAGTACGATGTTTTCCAGATTTTCATTGTCTTTGAAGCGTGCATCGAGATTGAAAACACTGTCGGGAAGGATCAATCTCTTCACAATCTCATCCCCGGTAAAGTCCGCACCAACCTCATAAACCAGCCTTCCATCATGGAATTTCGGTATATAGAGATCAACATCAGTCGTACCTCCATAGGCCGTAATTGCGCAGAAGTAGGCAGTATCGTCCACATCTTCCCGGTCAGAAGTATTTTCAAAGGTGAACTTCGTCAAGTCGGCTTTCTCGGTACCTTCGGCATTATAGGTGTCATAGGTCGCGGTGAATACCTGGTCTGCACCGTTCAATTCTTGATCATGCGAATACCATCCATTGAACTTGTATGTATACACATCCTCGTCTGTGACGGTGATAGTTCCGTCAATATTAAATAGCAACCGTTTCGTTGGAGCCGGAGGGGTTGGATTCAAATTATCAGGATGGTCAGGGGCTTGGCCTTTTTCAACCTCAGCCGTCTTCAGCACTTTCCCGTCGTAGTTCATCCATGTGACCGTACGGGTGGCAACCACCTGCTCGTCATCGCCCACATCGTCATCCATGTTATGAGTCAACGTATCATCGCAACTTATAAAAAAGAACATCGCAACGATCAACAGCACAATCAAACTTCTTGTTGTTTTCTTCATCTTATTACTCCCCTTCCGGTAGATTGACGCTCGATTCTCACGAAACAAATTATTCCAAATTCTCTTCTGTCCACATTTCGTACTTGTTGTGGTAGTTCAGTTTCGGCTCGGGACTGTAATAATGGATACCAATAGCGGTACCAGACGTAGCTAGAGCATCGAATTTAGCCGGCCTTTCGGTAAAGTCTGATAGAATTTCCGTGTAATTACTCATCTCACCCAAAAAATATTTGGGCTCATGGTAGAAAGCATACGCACCAATTTCAGTGACGTTCTCATGGAGAATTATACACGTTTCCAGTAATAAACAATCATAAAATGCATAGGCTCCTATCGATTTTAGAGTGGTGTGATTATGAACACCGGGATCGGGATCTTTCTCCAGCCCTTTATGACCTTGGAATGCATATGCCGCGATGTGCTCGGTGGTTCCCGGTATCTTGGATTTCTTACAGCCGGCAAGGAGTGTTTTATCACCTTCATGAAAGATGACATTAGCATTCTTATCGGAATACACCCTGTTCCCAACAGCAACATCGATCTGTTCCAGGGCTTCGCATCCTATCACTACCCCCAGACCAATATCTTCTACATTTGAAGGAATCTCCAATTTTTTCAAAGCCTTGCAATTCTTGAACACTTCCTTGCCGATCGTTTCGATACCGTTCGAAAGGTTGACTGTTTCTAAGGATTCGCAACCTGAGAACGTCCAAGACTTGAGCGCTTTGACTTTGATGGGAATGGTGATGCTTGACAAGGTCGAGCAGCCTGAAAATGCTTTTTCTCCTATTTCTTCAACGGTGGCTGGAATATTGAACTGCTGCAACGCTTTGCAATTTCCGAATGCGTTATATTCGATATTCTTCAGCTTTGGTGTTTCAGGCATCTTGACCCTCTGAAGTTTCCAGCAACCTGAAAATGCACCGCTTTTAATCGTTTCGATGGGATCGGGAATATCGATCTGCGTAAGATCTGTACAGTTTAAGAAAGCGCCATCACCAATTTCAGGGTATTTTACAAACCTATCGTCTTCTCCCGGTCTGTACGCACCGTCATACGTTTCGGCTTCAATACCTTCCGGTATGTGGACTCCCTTCAATGAGGTGCATCCGTTGCACATCATAGTAACAATTTGTGTAAGGTTTTTTGATAGTACGAGTCTTTCCAGATTTTTATTGTTTTTGAAGCGCGCATCTAAATCGAAAACACTGTCGGGAAGAATCAATCTCTTGACAACATCATCCCCGGTAAAATCTACACTGACCTCATGAACCAGCCTTCCATCATTGAATTTCGGTATATAGAGATCCTCATCCGTTCCATTATAAGTATCAATTGTACAGAAATAGGCGGTATCTTCATTATGATATTGTCTATCAGAGGTATTTTCAAAGGTGAACTTCGTCAAGTCGGCTTTCTCGGTACCTTCGGCATTATAGGTATCATAGGTCGCTGTGAATACCTGGTCTGCGCCGTTCAATTCCTGATCATGCGAAAACCATTCCTTGAACTTGTATTGGTATACGATGTCTTCCGTTACGGTGATAGTGCCGTTTTCTTCATCAAATTGTAGTCGGTAGGTCGGCCTTGGAATTTCTTCCGGTATCGGGACGATCAAGTGGTCAGGGGCTTTGTATTTTTCAACCTCTGCCGTATGCAACACTTCTCCGTCATAGTTCACCCATGTGACCGTACGGGTGGCAACTATCGGCTCATCATCACCATCATCGTCATCCATGTCATGAGTCAAAACATCATCGCAGCTTATGAAAAAGAACATCGCAATGATCAACAGCACAATCAGATTTCTGGTTACTTTCTTCATGTAAAAGCGCTCCATTTGGTTGAGTGTCATCTAGATGGTAAGAGAGTTTGGTGCATATTGCAAGAAATATTTCATTATTTTTTATCTGATTATCATTTCGCCTTGATATCTTATTATATATGTTATACTTATATATATGTACATACCTTGTCGCAGTATGTACTCATTCGATTGACATTTTTCCTTCAGGCAATCCTTGAGGGTTTCACTGTTCTCATCCATGGAAGCGTATCCATTTTTGTCGTATCAACCTTCGTATCATGAACGATAGTGATGACATATCTGGCAAACAATGATGAAACTGCCCTTGGTAATAACCTTTTTTATGATGGCTATTGACCGATTAATATCTTAGAAAAACACTGGGTTTGTCATATCTTTTGATCTGTCTTGCAATTTGAGAATACTTCATCGACATCTCTTCTCTGGCAGACTTGTCGATGAATATCGGGATTACACATCTCTGAGTACGGAAAACGGTGGTCTTTTTATAATTAGGTGTTTACCTAATCAAGAATTTTCCGTATAATATGATTAGCTGAATGACTAATTATATTCTTGGAGGAATATCATGGATATGAATAAGATTCTGAAAGCGGTCGCCGATGAGACGAGAATGCGCATCTTGCAGCTGCTCCTGAAGCACGACTATTGCGTCCGGGCGCTTGCGACCGAGCTGAACCTCACCGAAGCGACGATCTCCCAGCATCTGAAAGTGCTGAGGGAGGCAGGCCTTCTTGTCGGAGAGAAACGGGGATATTTCATGCATTATGCCGTAGAACGACCGGTATTGGTGGAACTGGCCAAGAGCATAGACGCTCTGGCTGCCATTGAGCATGCTCCATGCAAGCCGGAGACCCGGGAGGACTGCCCCGCCGAAGACGAGCACGATTGCGCCAAGAAAGGCACCTGCAGCGACGAGGTCAGGGAACTCTGTCACGGATCAGACCGGAATATGGAACGATGAGATGATCAAGGTCTCGCACCTGACGAAGCGGTATGGCGAGATTACCGCAGTGGATGACATCTCCTTCGACATACGGAAAGGAGAGCTGTTCGGCTTCCTGGGGCCGAACGGCGCCGGAAAGACATCTACGATCAACATGATCATCGGCCTGTCCCGACCGAGTGCCGGAACGATCACCGTCGACGGCATCGATGCAGCGAACCGGACGAAAAAAGCCCAGGCGATCATGGGAATCGTTCCCGATGAAAGCAACCTCTACAATGAACTGGATGGGTTTGAAAATCTCTGCTTCTGCGCTTCCCTCTATGGGATGCGCAAGAAGGAAAGAGAGGAAAAAGCTCATTATCTTTTAGAACAGTTCAGGTTGGAGAAAGCCGGGACACGTCCGTTCAAAGCCTATTCCAAGGGAATGCGGCGCAAGCTGACCATCGCGGCCGCCCTCATCCACTCCCCAAAAATATTGTTTCTGGACGAACCGACGACGGGAATCGACGTGGAGAGTTCCAGACATATCCGTGAGATGATCGTGGAACTGAAGAAGAACGGAACCACGATCTTCCTCACCACCCATTATATTGAGGAAGCCGAGCGGATCTGCGACCGGATCGCATTCATCTGCGAGGGGCGGATCGTCGCATCCGGAACCGTTCCTCAGCTGATGGACCGTGTCACCCATGGTCATGCAATCCAATTTGTCACTGATAAGACCAATACATCATCTATCGGAGACCTGCAGACCCGTTTTGAAGGAAGCGTCGTAACGATTCAGTCCAGCAATTCGCTTGTCATGCGATCCGATCGCAGGATCCCCCTGTACCCCGTCATGGAGTTTTTTCATGGCAAAGGGATCGAAGTATATGAAGCACGGGAACTCCATCCCTCCTTGGAAGATGTCTTCGTCGAGCTGACCGGCATCAAGTCAACCGTGCTGAGAAAGGAAAAGGAAAAAGGAGTATTTTCTTGAAAAGCCTGATCGCGTTCTGGAACATCCTGAAAAAGGATGTGAAAACCTATTACCTGAAACCGCCGAACATCAGCTGGGGTATCATCTTCCCCCTTTCATGGACCCTTATGCAGCTCATCCGCTCTCCTGACGGGAGCATACTGACCCTGCTTCCCGGTCTGATCTCAATGAGCGTTCTCTTCGGCACGACCTCGATGCTCGCCGTCACGATCACCTTTGAACGGAGTTCCAGATCCTTTGACCGACTGCTTCTGGCACCGATCAGCCTGAACACGCTGGTGCTTGCCAAGATTTCCGGGACGATCCTCTTCGGCATCTTCAATGCCTTCGTCCCGGTCGTTTTTGCAAGCTTCTTCATCGATCTGAGCGCGGTGACTTGGACAACGGTTTTCCTCGCGGTCCTGATGATCGCGATCACCTCCGCATTGACCGGACTCATGATCGCTGTATCGGCCAAGCAGGTCTTCGAGGCTCAGACGTTTTCCAACTTCTTCCGCTTTCCGATGCTCTTTCTCTGCGGCCTGTTCATACCGATTTCCAGCCTGCCGCTGGTTCTGCGCCCTCTTTCGTTCTGCTTGCCGCTCACCTACGGAACCGACCTCCTGAGAGGCGCGATCACGGGAGTGAGGGCATTCACTCCCGTGATATCGTTTGGGATGCTACTGGTCTTTTCGGTTGCGCTGTTTTTGATCTCCCGATGCAAGATCAATCGGAAATGGATTCTGTAGCTACTCTTTCCTGCTGCCGCAGCTTTCAGCAAGCGGACAGCAGGAGCACCCGGTGCAGGTGCCCCCTTTCTTCTTGTTCCGAAACAAAAACCACGTTGCCGCTCCGATCATGCCCGCGATGATCGCGCCAACCAGAATATCCATCATCGTCATATCAAGCCACCTCTTGGGCCATGGGAATCATCTGTTTTGAAGAGCCTTTCTTCATCAGGTAGACCACATAGCCGATCATCGCAAGGACCGCTATCAGTCCGCCCAGGAACCCCGAACCGACGGAACCCGTCGTGACCAAGGTGCCGACCTGATACACGAAGAAAGAAAGCACATACCCCATTCCAAGCTGGAACGCGATCGCACCCCAGAGCCATTTGGGCGACTCCATCTCGGAGTTCATCGCACCCATCGCTGCAAAGCACGGAGGTGTGAACAGGTTGAACACCAGGTAGGACAACGCGGCCACCGCTCCGATACCGAAGACGGTCATCACATCGGAGCCTCCTGAGATCAGGGCGAACTCTTCGACATCGATGAAGTTCGTCACCGCGAACGTGACGGCAAGTGTTCCGACGACGTTCTCCTTGGCGATGAACCCGGTGACCGCGGCGGCCGCGAACTGCCAGATTCCGAAGCCAAGCGGAATGAACAGCCAGGCCATCGGGGTGGCGATGCTTGCCAGGATGCTCGTTTCAGGGGCGGAGGTGCCGACGACCTGAAACCGCCAGTTGAAGGTCTGGAGCATATGCACGACGGCATTGCTGATCAGGATGATCGTACCCGCTTTGACGATGAACGCTTTCGCCCGGTTCAGCATCGATATCGTGGCCCGCTTGATGCTGGGGATCCGATACTCGGGAAGCTCCATGATGAAATAGGACTTCGAGGTGTCTCCGGTGATTTTCCGGATGATCAGGCCGCCGAGGATGATCACGAAGATCGCCAGGAAATACATCGATGTCCCGACCCAGACGTTGTCCCCGAAAAACACGCCGGCAAAGAGGGCGATGATCGGAAGCTTCGCTCCGCACGGCATGAAGGGAGCCAGCAAGGCGGTGGTCCTTCTTTGCCGCTCGTTCTTGATCGTCCGGGTCGCCATGACCCCGGGAATCGCGCATCCGGTGCTCACGATCATCGGAATGATCGATTTTCCCGAAAGCCCGATCTTCTTGAAATACGGATCCATCACCAGCGCGACGCGCGCCATGTATCCGCTGTCCTCAAGAAGGGCGAGCATGAAGAACAGCACCATGATCAAGGGCAGGAATCCGACCACGGCCCCTACACCGCCGATGATTCCGTCCAGCAGCAGCGAGGAGAGCACGGGATGCACGTTCTCCCCCAGAACCGATTCGATCAATTCGTAGAAAGCATCGATCCAACCGACGAAGAGATCGGCAAGCCACGGTCCCAACCACGATTGGGAGATCGAGAACACCACCCAGATGACGAGCGCAAAGATCGGAATCCCCAGCCATTTGTTGGCGACGACCCGGTCGATCGTATCCTGGAAGGTGTGCTCCGAGGAATCCATCCTGCGGCGCTCGACCCGGTCGACGATCTCATTCACCACCGAGAAGCGAGTCTTGTCGATCTGCTCCTGCTCCTCCTTCGTCGTATCGGTCTTCATTCCCTTGATGTGAAGCGGCTGCTGGGTCTTCTTCGCATCGACGACGCCCTGGACCGCTTCGATCAGGAAATCGAGGCCATTGTTCATGGACTTGGTGGAAACGGTCCGCACGACCGGACAGCCCAGAAGCTCACTGAGAAGCTCGGTGTCTATGATGATTCCTTTCTTCTGGATCATGTCGCTCTTGTTCAGGGCGATTACAACCGGAATGCCCAGCTCCATCAGCTGGGAGGTGAAGAAGAGACTTCGTCCCAAATTCGTGGCATCCACAATATTGATGATGACATCCGGTCCTTCCTTCCGGACGAAATCCCGGGTGATCGACTCCTCGCTGGTATACGGGGACATCGAATACGCACCGGGCAGATCGACGATCGTCATCTTCCTTTTTCCCGGATTCAGGGAAGATTTGACCGACCCTTCCTTCTTCTCCACCGTCACCCCCGGCCAGTTTCCGACATATTCAACCTTGCCGGTGATGGCGTTGAACAGCGTTGTTTTTCCACTGTTCGGATTTCCCGCCAAAGCGATCTTCATGATGATGCTCCTTCTTACTCTATAATGTTAGTTATGGCTAACTCTATGTGTAAAAAAATACACATCTCTTCCACGGTCTTTGATGCGCTTACACCACAACCCGCTCCATGATGTCTTCCTTATCAGCCTCCATCGGTTCAATCAGGCAGATCGCCTGGGCAAGATCATCATCGATGCTGTAGCGCGAATTCTTGATGTCAACCACATACATCGATGGCAAACGGGAAATAAGCACCACCCTTTCACCGGGATAACACCCCAGGGTAAAAAGAAAATCCTTCATATCCGTTTCTTTGGCGTTGACATCGGTGATCAGGTATTCAGTGTTGAGCTTGCAGTTGGAGATGTTCATAGGTCGATCCTTATTAAATTAGCCAGAGCTAACTTGTTTTTAAG
>JBMNUR010000071.1:0-11008 GCA_050946395.1 Peptococcales bacterium | reverse complement strand
ATAAAAAGGGGACCCACCTCCATTTGAACATTCATTACAGGTTGGAGGGATGTCTCCAACGAATAAAGGGTACACACCGATTAAGAGGTTTAGGGTTAGAAGATGGAGGTGAGCTAATGGAACTTTGGAAAATAAAAGAGATTTTGAAATGCCAAGTTCTGGCTAATGAAGATAAGTTAAATACAAAAGTGGGTAAAATATGTGCATCGGAATTAATGAGTAATGTCTTAACCTGTACCGGAAATAATAAATTACTAATAACTGGGTTAAATAATATACAAGTGATTCGAACAGCTGAAATGAGTGATATTCCTGCCGTTATTTTTGTTCAGGATAAATGGCCCACCGCTGATATTATTAAACTAGCTGAAGAAAAGGAAATAGTAGTAATGCATACTCATTATTCATTATTTACAGTGTGTGGAATTTTATATCAGGCGGGTTTACGAAGTGGTCAGGATTGTAGTTGGATCGAATTTGCGGAAGTTTGATAATTGGTAAAAAGCACAAGGAAAGTATCAATAGGTTTTGGGGGGGTATTTATGAGATACTTTCACTCGGTAACATTAGATAGGGAAAAATGCAAGGGGTGTACTAATTGCATTAAATATTGCCCAACAGAAGCTATTCGGGTTAGAGATGGTAAAGCGGTTATTATCGATGAGCGTTGTATTGATTGTGGAGAGTGTATTAGGCGTTGTCCCCATCAAGCAAAAAGAGCCTCACTCGACAATTTAGACTTATTAAAATCTTTTAAAATAAAGGCTGTTATTCCTGCTCCTTCCCTTTATGGTCAGTTTAAACCAGAAATTAGTATCGACAAAATTTTAAATTCTTTGTTATCCTTGGGCTTTGATTATGTATTTGAAGTAGCCAGTGCTGCAGAGTTGGTAAGTGACCTAATTAAAACCCAGCTTGAACAGGATAAATTTAAAAAGCCGGCAATTTCGTCAGCTTGTCCGGCCGTTATTAGGCTTATTCAAGTTCGTTTTCCAGAGTTACTTGAGCATGTTATTCCCGTTGAATCTCCTATGGAAGTTGCAGCCGGTTTAGTTAAGGAAAAACTCCAATCAACAACTGGCCTGGGTTGTGATGAGATTGGGGTATTTTTTGTTAGTCCTTGCGCTGCCAAGGTCACAAGTGTCAAAAGCCCTTTGGGGCGGAAAAACAGTAATGTAGATGGAGTTTTAAGCATATCCAGCATTTATTCTAAACTAATGACCGGACTTCTAAAAGAAGAAAAAGTCGTTGCCTTACAAAAAGCAGGAGGCAGAGGTATAAGTTGGGCCATATCCGGCGGGGAATCTTTGGCTTTAAAGGTGGAGAATTATCTAGCTGTTGATGGGAGTGAAAATGTTATTAAGGTTTTTGAAGAGTTGGAAATGGGTAAGTTATCAGATATAGATTTTATTGAAGGTCAAGCCTGTTTGGGTGGTTGTGTAGGTGGGCCATTGACTATCGAGAACAGTTTTATCGCAAAAAAAAGAATACGATCATTAACCGAAAAGTATAAGAATTTTAGTGAAAACATATTATCTTCAGTGGAACATATATGTGAGATAGCCCGTTGGACAGAAAAATTACAACCCCGAGAGATATTAAAACTGGATAGCGACAGAAATAAAGCTTTAGAAAAAATGATAGATTTAGAAGAAATATCCAAAGATTTACCAGGCTTAGATTGTGGCTCTTGTGGGGCACCCAATTGCCGGGCTCTGGCCGAGGATATTGTCCGGGGGGTTGGTAGTGAGTTTGACTGTGTATTTAAATTGCGGGAAAGGATTAGGGTTTTAGCAGAAAATATGGTTGATTTATCGAACAAAGTTCCACCCTCAATTAGCAAAGAAAAAAAGTGATAAGTTTAATTGTAGACAAAGTAATTAATATCCTGTATTAAATGCAAAACCATAACAATTATCATTAGTAAAACTGGTCGTGGTGTTGGTTTAAGTGATATTGTGAGAGGAATGATATTTATGAAAATTGCTCTTATTCAAATGGATATAGTTTTAGGCAATCCCCAAAAAAATTTAATAAAAGCTGAGGAATTAATACGTAAGGCTGCTAGTTACAACCCGGATGTGCTTTTATTACCGGAAATGTGGAATACCGGTTATGATTTAAAGAAAATATCTGAAATAGCTGATTGTAACGGCAATCCCAGTGCTCAGCGTATTGGAGATTTAGCCAAAGAATTGGCAATTAATATCATTGCCGGATCAATTGCTGATAAAAAAGGGGATAAAGTGTATAATACTACCTATGTTTTTAATCGTCAGGGGGAAAAAGTAGCTGAGTATAGTAAGGTGCATCTTTTTGGTTTGATGGAAGAACCGCAATATCTAAACCGTGGTAATAAAAGAGTTGTTTTTCAATTAGATGGTGTTACCTGTGGTATAATAATTTGTTATGATTTGCGTTTTCCTGAACTGTCAAGAGCATTAGCCATAGATGGGGCTCAAGTAATCTTTGTACCTGCCCAATGGCCCAACCCCCGCATGCATCCTTTTAGAATCTTAAACCAAGCCAGAGCCATAGAAAATCAATTATACTTAGTATGTGTTAATAGGGTAGGCATTGAAGAAAAAACCGAATTCTTTGGTCACTCTATGGTAGTAAATCCACTCGGGGAGATATTGTACGAAGCCGATAATAAAGAAGAAATAAAAGTGGTGGAAATAGATTTAACACAAATCGAACTTGTTCGTCAGAAAATGACATGCTTTAAAGATCGGGTCGAAGAAATATATACGTAATTCGTTTATTCGCCGATTCGTATTACGAAAAAGTCAGTCATTTCTTATGAATATCATTTAGAATTAACACGTATTATCTACACCACGATAAATGAAAGTGTCATTCTGAGCGACGGCGAAGAATCTTAAGATCCGAATTGACGAGTGGCCAAGCATTGACAGACTATTAGAAATATGTTAAAATTTGAAAAAATATAAAAATATACCTCATCCTATGGGTGAGGTAGAGGCGCAAACGGCTATAAGTAGATGCAGGGATAGGGAAAGATGAACTGTATTGAAAGGAGCCTTTGCCGAAGCTTAGTTATTTCCCAAAAGTAGCTTTGCTGGGCTTGTAGCAAATAGCTGCAAGACTGTCACTAAAAACAAAGACCCAAAGTTTTTAGTGGAGTACTATCTCACTAAGGGGACAAAGGAAGCTATGACGATTTCAGTCAGAGAGATTTGCCTCTTTGGCTGTTTTTTTGTTTTTAACTTGGAATTGTCCCCGAGCTAATACTAGTCCTGGCTAGTAATTTAATAACTATTTCAAGGAGGTAATTTTCATGGAACATGCTTATGGCTGGTTGTCTATATTGCCACCGCTTGTGGCAATCACTTTAGCTTTGGTCACCAAAGAAGTTTTTGGCTCTTTAATTATTGGCATTTTTTCTGGTTATTTTATTTTTGTTAATTTTGCACCGGTGGAAATTAGCGAAACTCTAGTTTCAACCAATCCTCTTTTAGGGCCATTTTTAGAAATGGTAAATTCTATAGTCGCCAATGCCGGCGATTCCTGGAATATGGCAATTCTTTTATTTTTAGCTATACTAGGCGGCTTGGTTGCTATTATCACCGTGGCAGGTGGCTCTGCTGCCTACGGGGAATGGGCTGCCAAAAGAGTAAAATCTAGAAGTGGAGCACAACTTTCTACTTTTCTTCTAGGGTGTATCATTTTTATTGATGACTATTTCAATAGCCTTACCGTAGGTACTGTTATGCGTCCTGTAACTGATCGATTCCGGATTTCCCGGGCTAAACTTGCTTATATCTTAGACTCAACTGCAGCACCGGTTACTATTCTTGTTCCTATATCCAGTTGGGTAGCTACCATCATTTCTATTATGGAGCCCTCATTAGAAGGAGAAGGCTTTGCCTTAAATGGATTAGGTGGTTTCCTATCTACTGTACCTTTTAATTTTTATGCCTGGTTAACTTTGATTATGGTGGTAGTAATTGCAGTTTCAAAATTAGAATTTGGTCCTATGGCTCGTTTTGAAGCAAGAGCTATGCTTACTGGTGAATTACAAGAAGATAGAGAAGCTACTCCACCCGGTGATGACTTTAGTAATTTGGAGGTATCCCAAAAAGGTTCACCTTTAGACTTAATATTACCAATTTTAGGCTTAATTATTCTTACATTAATTGCTATGCTTTATACTGGTGGATATTTTGGTTCTGATACCACTATGTGGCAAGCTTTTGGTGATACTGATGCAGCTACATCACTATTATACGGTGGCATTGGAGCAATCCTTTTATGTTTGGTTCTATTTGTCCCCAGAAAATTAATGACATATGGTCAATTTATGAATGCTTTTGTTCAAGGGGTAAAATCAATGGTTCCGGCCTTCTCGATTCTTATTTTAGCTTGGACCTTTGGTACTGTTCTTCGTGATGGTGGTTTACAGACCGGCCCTTATGTAGCCAGTGTAGTAGGTGCTACTATTCCGGGATGGCTATTACCAGCGATAATTTTTATAGTTTCATGTCTTATTGCGTTTTCTACTGGTACTTCCTGGGGAACTTTTGCTATAATGTTACCAATTGCCATCCCAATTAGTGCTAACGTCAATCCAGAAATGATAAGCTTAATGATGGCAGCAGTGTTAGCAGGTGCGGTTTATGGTGACCACTGCTCACCTATATCGGATACGACAATTCTATCTTCAACCGGTGCCGCTTGTCACCATATTGATCATGTTAGTACCCAAACTCCATATGCTACTTTAGTAGCAGGTATTAGTTTTATTGGCTTTATCATTGCGGGATTAACCAATAGTGCATTAATTAGTTTCGCAGTTTCACTAGCATTATTATTAGGAGCATTAAAAATATTGCATAGCCGTACCGCAGCCCAAATGGCAAAAATTGAAGCTAAAGCAGAAGGAAACTTTGCGAAATAAGGAAAACTTAAAGTAAATTAAAAGTTAAGTGGCAAAGAAACATTCTTTGCCACTTTTATTTGCCACGGATAAAGGAAATGTATAATGTTATGTAGAAGTATAAATTAATTAAATAAAATATAACGGGGTGCGGAATGCCTAATAATTATTGGAACATTAAGGAATTCAATATTAGGAAATATCTACCTTATTTTAATGCATTCCTTGTTATATATGTTTTTTTAAATAATTTTCATCTAACGATAAATTCCAGTCTTGAAAAATGGCAATTTATTACCTATTGTATAGGGATTGTTACTGTTCTTTTTTTGTCACCTATTGCTTGGGTAAAATCTAAAAATGTTCTGGTTTGGCTTTGTCGGGTTATGGTATTGATTGCCTTAGCAAAAATATCTCTTTATTCACCTAGTCAAACTGTTTTTTATTTATATTATTTACAAATAATAGGCATCACCTTGTGGTATAGTAATCGCCGGGAGTTTATAGTTGGAACGATAATACTAACTTTAACGTGTATTTTCTTTTCTTTTCTTAATAATTTTTTCAAATCGGATATTATTAAATCGTGCCTTTTAGTTGTGATTATTAACTTTTCTCTTGCAAGTTTTCTCTATAGACAAAATGAAACTCAACAAAAATTACGCGAACTTTACAAAATATTTAGCTTAACTTTAGATAATACCAATACTGGTATTCAATTTATTGATGCCGAAGGACGTACTAGAATTTTAAACCCGGCGGCTGAAGTAATTTACGGCCGTCCTCAAAGTGAAGTTCAGGGTAAATTTGATTGGGAATTGTATTATTATGGGAAGAAATATGATGAAAACGGTAACTATATTAGTTTGATTACTGAATCTTTAGAAACCGGAATAAAACATAAAGATGTAGAACGGGTTTTTCAAGATGAGCATGGTAAAAAAAAGATTTATCTTGTTGAAACCTTTAGAGTTTATTGTGATCTTGAAGATAAAATCATTGGGGCTATGGGGATTTACCGAGATATTACAGCTCAGAAGGAAATGGAAAGACAACTTTTAGATGCTCATTATGAGATGGCAAATATGGCGGTAACAGATGAATTGACTAAACTTTATAATGTTCGCTATTTTCGTCAACGTTTAACAACTGAGGTAGCCAAGGCATATAAATCCGAACTTAGCCTTTTGATTATTGATATTGACCATTTTAAGATTTATAATGATTTGTTTGGCCATTTAGAAGGTGATAAGGTATTAAGAAAAATCGGGGCTATTTTAAAGGATAGCTTTAGGGCTACCGATGTTGTAGCACGCTATGGTGGAGAAGAATTTTCCGTGATTTTGCCGGAAATGAATAAGGAAAAAGCTAAAGAAGTTGCCGACAGAATTAGGGTAAAAATTAGAGAAACTCCGATTGAAGGGGAAGAACAACTTCCAGGAGGTAAACTCACAGTCACCATAGGTGTTGCTTCTGTCCCAGATGATGCTAAAACAGCCGAAGATCTTATAGGAATTGCCGACGATGCGCTTTATCATGGGAAATACGGGTCCCGAGATATTGTAGTCACCTTTGGGGAAAACTCGGAAATAAGTAATGCCCATTAAAATGTGAGAGTTATTATCATAAATTAGCTCAAGTTAACTTTAAACCTATCAAGCCAGTAATAAATAAAAGAAAAATAATACGAACTTTAAATAAGCCCGAGAAGATATTATTCATATCCTCCCGGGCTTTTATTCAGGCTTTTTTATAAAAGCTGATTTTTTTCGTTACTTGCCATTTTGAAGGAGGCTCGACAGAAGGATTTTTTTTATTGTGTAAAAGCGGAAGGAATCATAAGAAGATTATTGAAATATTTAAAATAAACAATATTATTTACTTATTATTTTACAAGGGATAAGTATATTACTTTCATTGAAGAAATAATAACTTGAGCTAATTCCTTTGTAATGGAAAATTAGGAATCTAAATATGAAAGTAATGTTCTTAAAGATAATACTGATTCCTTTGGGAATAGTCTGGAGGCAGGAAATGCTGCAAAAGATAATTATTAAAATGAAATGTGTTGCACCGACGGCGTTGAAAGGATATGGTGGTACAGAAATACACGGGTGGTTTTTTAATTATTTAAAAGAAATTAGCCTCGATTTAAGTACCAGTATCCATAATATGGACGAAAAACCCTTTGCCATAGGTCCAATCCATGGAGGAAAAAAAGAAAGAGGAAAAACTATTATTAGTGAAGATAGTGAAAGTTCTTTTTCTTTAGCTTCATTAAACCAGGAAGTATATGATATTTTAAAAATTAGTTCTGCCGACTTAATAGATAAGGAAATCCAATTAGGAAACGGGAAGTTTGTAGTTACAGAGGTAGTACCTATTTGGGGAAAAGATGGACTTACATATTTACAAATTTTAGAAAAGGCCCGAATAAATTCTGAGATAAATTTAGAATTTCGTTCCCCCACCAGTTTTCGTCAAAGGGGTATTCAAGAGGTTTTTCCATTACCAGACTTGGTGTTTGGTAGCCTATTAAGAAGATGGAATACGTTTAGCCCGATAATCTTATCGGAAGAAATGATTCATGCTAAAATATTCATTTCTAGATATAATCTTAAAACAGAATTAGTAAATTTTGATAAATATAAAATTGTTGGTTTTACAGGCAATTGTACCTACAAAATTGATAAATATGAGTTCGAACATACTAAAAAGTTATTGCATAGCCTGGCGGCTTTTGCAAATATTGCATCAATTGGCTATAAGACATCAATGGGATTAGGAGATTCCCGCTATATTTAATCCACTACCTCAAATATGTAACAGTCAAGGAAGTCGAAAATGGATAAATTTGCTCCCGGCTTTTCTTATCGTCTGCACAAATTCCTATTTATTAGGAAAACTTCTTTGATTATTTCCCGATAAAGAGAATATTTTAAAGTCCAGTTGGTCAATACTGGAAAATAGTGAAAGAATTCTCATCAATAATGCTGCCTTGCAAGGATTAATGATTTATACATTTAACTGATTACAAAATGGACAAGATGATTATGGAGGATCTGGTTCTGGTAAAACTCCCAATGAACGTTATAGTGATGAAACAGAAGATAATAGTCAGGGTTCATTTATGGTTAGAAAATGCTGGAGTTCATGTGCTAGATGTACCTTATAACCGGCAGTATGGGTTGGAATTGTTCACTAATTCTTAGTCAAAGGGGTAAGAGAGCGGTGGCGTACAAACTACCAATTTCGGCCATAGCGGAAATTCTATATTGCCCGCGAAATTTTTATTACCGTGTTGTGGAGCAAGCTCAGGATTATAACGAACATACTTTAGAAGGAAAATATCAAGAAAAACATCGAGAAGAAAGACCAACCCAATGGCGAACTGATCGAAAGCAATATAGGAAAATCTATTTAGATTCGGAGTTTTATAAAATTGCGGGTATTTTAGATGTAGTTGAAGAAAAAGAAGATTTAATATATCCAGTAGAATTTAAAAAAGGCTATCTACGTAATAATTTAAATGATGACGTTCAAGTCTGCTGCCAAGCATTATTACTTGAAGAATATTTAAAACGGGAAATTGATAAGGGCTATATTTATTATGTAGAGTCGGCTTCTCGAAGAGTGGTTACCCTATCCCAAGAATTAAGGGAATTAACCATTCATACTATTGAGCAAGGTAGATATATAGTAGAAGAACAACTTTTGCCGGAACCCGTTAATGATCAAAGGTGTAACGGTTGTAGTTTAATCGAACGGTGTCTACCGCAAGAAATGTCGTTTATTAAAACCGGGAATACTAAACCACGAAGACCTGTTCCGACAGCAAATTTAGGACGCGTATTATACGTAGATACTCCAGGAGTTTATTTGAGAAAAAAAGATGGAAGGATTTTATTAACTAAAGATAAGGAAGTAGTGAAAGATATTCCTATAAATGCCGTTGACCAAATAATATTGATTGGACCGGTTAATATTTCTAGTCAATTGATACAGGAATTTTTAAAAAGATCTATTCCTGTGCATTTCGGAACTACCTATGGAAATCATCTAGGGTGGCTTAATCCTACTTTGAGTAAAAATTCTCTCCTGCGTCTAGCTCAAGCCAGAACTGTAGATAATTCATTTAAGAGCTTAGAAATAGCTAAAGCTTTTATTAAAGGTAAGCTTGCCAATATGCGAACTTTACTTATGCGATATAATCGTTCTCTGCAAAAAGAGGAGATTTCCGCTGTTGTTGAACAACTAAGTAAGATAAATAGAAAAGTTGCCACGGCAAAGAGCAAAGATGAGCTTTTAGGTTATGAAGGAAATGGTAGTCGGGAATATTTTAAGGTATTTGATTTATTAGTAAAGAATAACAATGATTTTTATTTCTCAGGACGCAATCGTCGACCACCAAGAGACCCAATTAATACAATGCTTTCTTATGGATATACTCTTTTAAATAAGGAGGTAGTAAACGAACTAGTCCGAGTGGGTCTTGATCCATATTTAGGATTTTTTCATAGCAACATATATGGTAGACCTGCTTTAGGCCTTGATCTTATGGAGGAATTTAGAGCAATTATTGTTGATTCAGCAGTTTTGACGGCAATAAATACGAGCATGGTTAATGAAGATGATTTTGAATTCACATTTGAAAGATGTCAAATGACGGAAAAAGGAAGAAAAGCTTTATTTCAAGCTTATAGGAATCGTATTAATGAAGAGATAACTCACCCAATATTTGATTATAAACTTAGTTATCGTAGAATAATTGAATTACAGGCTCGTTTTTTAGCTAAAGTACTAACCAATGAATTAGAAGAATATCAATCATTTCTTGTAAGGTAAAGTAAATGGAAAGCTATGTAATTGTATATGATATTTCAAATGATAAACGTCGTAATAAAATATTTAAGGTTTTAAAAAATTATGCAACACCTGTTCAATACAGTGTATTTGAGGCACGTCTACATCCCAATGATGTTATCGAATTAAAGTATAAATTATGGAATTTGATGAATACTAAAGAAGATAGCATATTTTTTTATAGGCAATGTAATTCATGTGTAGGTAAAGTGGAAAGGATGGGTATACCGGTATTTATATATGGTGACGACGATATTATTTTTTAGTATCGAGAAGCTTAGGTGTGTTAAAATACTTGGTGGCTCTCGAATAAAGCAGATAAAGGAAAAAGAGGATTTTTAGGGTTAAAGAAGAATAGTAATTTAGGTAGAAAAATAAATGTCTCGCGGAAAACAGTTTTACAGCAATAAAATCAATGAATAGAACGAACGCCGTCTAAAAAAAGCTAATTCCCGGAAGGGAATTGAAACACTCCTCGGAAGGGTTCATTGACTCTCTATATGCTATTGCGTCTAAAAAAAGCTAATTCCCGGAAGGGAATTGAAACTGTTAAGCGTTCCCTGGCTGACCAATTGGCCGATCCATTGAGTCTAAAAAAAGCTAATTCCCGGAAGGGAATTGAAACACCGTAAACAAACAGGCGAGCCAACAGCGGAAGAAAAATGTCTAAAAAAAGCTAATTCCCGGAAGGGAATTGAAACGCTGGTACTGCAAAAGGGGAACTGGACGGAAGTATCTCGTCTAAAAAAAGCTAATTCCCGGAAGGGAATTGAAACCTCAAACTCTGAAGGCAGCAGCGATGAATAAGCGTCAGTCTAAAAAAAGCTAATTCCCGGAAGGGAATTGAAACATAATTGCTAATGCAATCCATGATTCAAGTAATTTCCATGTCTAAAAAAAGCTAATTCCCGGAAGGGAATTGAAACTGCTTATCCCTAAAGCTCTGGCAATTTCCGTTGGACTATGTCTAAAAAAAGCTAATTCCCGGAAGGGAATTGAAACACAAGACTCATCATCAATAAATGGTTCCGTAGTAAAGTAGGGTCTAAAAAAAGCTAATTCCCGGAAGGGAATTGAAACGATTATACCTAAGCTAAAGGAGTTATCGAGTCCGTTCTTAGTCTAAAAAAAGCTAATTCCCGGAAGGGAATTGAAACAATTATGTATGTTGAGTTTAGTAGTGAGCCAGAGTTTCCAAAGTCTAAAAAAAGCTAATTCCCGGAAGGGACTTGAAACTTTATATCC
>JBMNUR010000070.1:0-11068 GCA_050946395.1 Peptococcales bacterium | reverse complement strand
TAAAGAAATTAAAGATAAACTAACCGAACTTGGTTTGTCCTTCCGTGGGACAATAGAATAGAGGTGTCTAATGGCAGCACAAGGAAGAAAAAACGTACGCGGTAGAACGGGTGTTCGATTTAAAGCTCGTTATGACCGTGCAAAAGATAAAGCGATGATTCGTAATGTTACAAGCGAATTTATCGTCTATGGCAAAGTTAACCTAATTAAAAAAGTTTCAAAACAAGTTCAAAGAGAAACCGAAAAGCTTATTACTTTAGCAAAACGTGGTGATCTTCATAGCAGAAGACTAGCAGCTGCTAGACTTCGAGAAGGCATTGTAAGAAAAAGTGATGGTAAAAAAGCTCTTGATATTCTTTTTGATGAACTTGCCCCACGCTTTAAAAATCGCCAAGGTGGCTATACACGTGTTTTAAACCTCGAAAATAGACGTGGTGACAATGCCCCAATGGCCCTACTTACATTTGTTGAGTAAATAAAAGCAACCTAAAATAGAGGCTTACAGCTATGTAAGTCTCTTTTTTTATAAAAATTACAGTTAAATATTTATTAATATTAATGAATATATAAATTGCATTACATTAAGTCATCTATTTATGTAAAATAAAAGTGGAGGAAAAAATATGTATAATTACGACGTTATTATCGTCGGTGCAGGGACTGCCGGCACTTATTTTGCACTTCTACTTGCTAAAAGAGGAGTTAAAGTTCTTGTTATCGATAAAGACAAGGAAAAAGATCTTGCTAAAAGATTAGACATCTTTCATTTTACTAGCGAATCTTTTGCTGAGTTTAATCTTGAAGAGTCAAAAGAAGGTGATCCTGAATTTGTCTCAAAATTTTCTTATTGTTATTCGCGCTCTGCTCTTGATAACTATGAGAAAAAGAATTTCTTAGAAGTTCATGTAATGCACTTACCACTTTTTATTAAACGCCTTAGAAATTTAGCTATAAAAGAAGGCGCAAATTTTAAATTTGAGACTACTTTTGCAGACTTAATATACGATAAAGATAATAGGATAAGTGGTATTAAAACATCTAATGGAGAAGAAATACGAAGTAGATTAGTAGTTGATGCTTCTGGCATTCCTTCTGTTGTAAGAAGAAAAGTTAGTGACCCCTATATTGAGAATTGGCCTATAGGACCACGAGATAAGTTTTATGTTTTCTTAAAATATGTTCTTTTAGATGATCCCAACATTACAATTGATCGCTCAGTAAGTTGGCCCTATTACAAAGGGTGGATTGCTCCTCAACAAAGTAAGGGTGGAGCAATTGTAGGTGTTGGCGCAAATCTATCAACGGATTACGCAAGAAAATGTATGAAAAAATTTGAAGATAGCATTCCTTTACCAAAATATACACTTCAATATGAAGAATGGGGTGCTACACCTTACACAAGACCGCCATTTAGTTTTGTTACAGATGGTTTTCTTGTTATAGGTGATGCAGCTTGTCTAACTAAACCTATGAACGGAGAAGGTATAACAAGTGCTTGGGTTCAGTCTACTCCCGCTGCTGATGTTGTAGCACAAGCTTTAAAAGATGGTAAGTATCCAACAAAAGAAGCACTTTGGAAAATTAATCACCTCTATCAAACTAAAGAAGGAGCCGAATTTGCAGGATTGAGGGCACTTTTGGTAGGTGCTGTAGCAATGAGTAAAGAAGATAATGACTACTTATATGCAAATGGGATTATCTTTAGAAGTGATGACGAAGAAGTAAAAGGAAGTGTTGCTGGCAACTTAATTAAAGGCGTTTTAAAAAGAAAATTTTCTTATTCTGCTTTAAGTAACTTACTAAAAGCGAGTAACACAGGTACAAAACTTACCAAACATTATAAACGATATCCTTTAACGCCTGAGGGCTATTTTAAATGGAAGAAAAAAGCACTTAGTTTATGGAAAAAGGCTGGTTCAATGGCTGATAACATAACTGATGCGGAGGAATAAAAATATGAAAGAAAAAAGAATTAGAAAACCCGTAAAAATGGTAAACGGGCTGCATCCTGCAAGGTTTTGGCTCATTATCGGCTTAATGGGTATGGCAGGACACCTCTGTTGGAACATTGAAAATCAATGGTTTAACACGTTCGTTTACGCAAAAATTGGCGGCGATGTCAATGTTGTCACTTGGATGGTTATAGTTAGTGCCACAGTAACAACAATCTCAACATTTATTTTTGGAACACTTAGCGATAGGCTAGGTAAAAGAAAACGATTTGTTTCAATCGGGTATATTCTTTGGGGTATTGCAACAATTATTTTCGGGCTTACTGAATACGCAAGAAGTTCAGGAATTGGTTTTTTAGTTACTCTAAGTGGATTTCTTGTTGTATTTACCGATGCAGTTATGTCATTTTTAGGTTCCTTAGCATTTGATGCTGGTTTTACTACATGGGTTAATGACTATACAGATGAAACAAACCAAGGACAAGTTGGAGCATCTTTTGCTGCTATTCCAGTTTTAGGCACAATTGTTGGTACGGTTTTAGGTGGAATATTAGTTAATGTCGGTAACGATACAGTTGGTACTGATCACTATAATCCTGCCCTTGATAATTATCAATTACTATTCTGGTCAATGGGAATTTTTGTAATTTTAGTTGGTGTTCTTTCAATTTTCTTGATGAAAGATGCTCCTGATATTAAACCAAACAAAGAAGGTTCTTATTTTAAACAGCTCTTTCAAGTTTTTAATTTTAAGAAGTTAAAAGGACATAAAGAAAATAAAGAAATGTTTTTAGCAGCTTTGGTTGCTTGCTTTTTCTTTATCCCATTTAACTTTTATTTTGTTCATATGGGTAACTGGTTAATTTATGATATTGGCTTTACTGCTACAAATATGGGCTTAATTGAAGGAATTGCACTTATATTTTCTGTATTAGTTACAATTCCATTTGCGCGATTAATTAATAAAAATAAGGTTCCTCTAGTAGCACTTATTGCAGTCTTAGTTAATGCACTAGGTTTATTTATGCTCTTTTTATTTGTAAAGGATCCAAGTAGCGTTGATAATAGTAGCGCATTTAATGCTAAAAACATTCCATTACTTTTAGCAGTATTTCTTGTTGGTACAGGTTATGTATTAATTACTCAAGCAACAATGGTTTGGGTTAGAGGATTGTTTCCAAAAGAAAATCGTGGTCAATTTGAAGGAATTAGGTCACTATTCTTTACACTAATCCCAATGTTTATTGGTACATTAACCGGCGGGATAATTATTAAATATACACCTCAACCAGTAGAGGTTCATGATCAATATGGCCATATAATAGATGTCCCGCAAGAAAATCTTTTCCTTTATTCAGCATTAATGGTTTTATTAACAATTATTCCTCTAATTTTTGCATGGAGAGAGTTTGATAAAAGAATTAAAGTTCAACAAGTAGTTGAAGCAATAGAAGAAGTTAAGTAAATAGTAATTAAAGCAATTAAGACTATATTATTTATCTCTTTTAAACCTAAAAAAAGGATGAAAGCGCTATTATTGTGTAGAAGTTCGAAAAAATCAGAAAACTCAGTTTTTCTATTGACACATTGTGTTATAATTACCATAGAAGGAGGAACTTATCATGGTTAAATGGATGGATAATTTACCAAAGTGGGCAAAGGTATTACTTGCTCTTCCGTGTTTAGATGTCGTTTGGGTTATTTATCGTTTGGTTAAAAGTCTTGGAAAGAAACAAACACTTGGCGTCGTTCTAGCGGTTATATTAATAGTCGTTGGTCTACCATGGCTTTGGTTGCTTGACATTATCACAATTATCTTACTAGATAAAGTTCTTTGGTTCTAAACCTAGGAACTTTATATATAAAGGCTCTCATTGAGAGTCTTTTTATTATGCAAAAATAACCTGTTTATTGCAAAAATGGGATTAATTTTGTATAAAACATGGGCTTAAATGTTAATTTTATAAGCTGTAAGCTTAAGTATTTAATAAGAATGTTTAAAATGGTATAATTTATGAGAGGAATTATGAAGATACGATTATTTAATTCACTTAGCGGTAAGGTTGAAGATTTCCTTCCAATAAAAAAAGGTCAAGTTTCAATGTATGTTTGTGGGCCAACAGTTTATGATGATGTTCATGTTGGAAATTTAAGACCAGTTGTCGTTTTTGATACATTAAGACGATTTTTTCTCCATGTTGGTTATGATGTAATTTTTGTTAGTAATTTTACTGATATTGATGACAAAATTATTGATCGAGCTTTAAAAGAAAATACGAGTGAACTTGAAATAGCCAATCGATATATTGATGTCTATAATAGGAACGTTGAAAATGTAAACGCGATGACTCCAACATATACACCAAGAGTCACAACTTCGATAAATGAAATCATTAAATTTATTGAAGAATTGGTTAAAAAGGGTGCGGCTTATGAAAAAGATGGAGATGTCTTTTTTAGGGTAAGTGAAGATAAAAATTATGGTCATCTTGCGAATATCAAACTGGAAGATTTAGTACATGGTGCACGAATAGATGAAAACGATAAAAAAGAACATCCAGCAGACTTTTTACTTTGGAAAAGAACTGAAGTTGGTATTACATTCTATTCCCCATGGGGAGAAGGTCGTCCTGGCTGGCATACTGAATGTGTTGTTATGATTAATAAGACTTTCAAACAACCATTAATTGATATTCATGGTGGTGGTTTTGATTTAAAATTTCCACATCATGAAAATGAGATGGCTCAATCAAGAGCTTATAGCGGCACAAACCTAGCTAATTATTGGATGCATAATGGTTTTATTAGTGTAAATAATGAAAAGATGTCAAAATCTTTAGGCAATACTTTAACAGCAACTGATTTTATTAATAAGTATGGTGGTAACACCTTACGACTTTTATTATTAAGTGGTCATTATCGTGCACCATTAAATTTAACTGATGAAGTTATAAGTAATAATCAAAAAGAAGTTGAAAAAATCTCAAATGCTATTCGTCAATTAGCCGTATACCTTCAATTAAATGGTGGTAAATTAGATAAAACATTATATTCTAACAAGGAATTTTTAGAAACATTAGCAGATGATCTTAATACTGCAAACGCAATTAGTATCTTATTTAGTGTTATTAAAACTATAAATACTGAATTACGTAAACCAAACAAAGAAATAAAAACACTAGAAAAACTTTTTTCAGAGTCTAATTCGATGCTTGAGTTACTTGGCTTAAAAATTAATTATCCCGAATTGACTAAAAATGATATACAATTATATACACAATACTTAGATGCAAAAGAAAACAAAGATTTCGCAAAAAGCGATATAATACGCGACGAATTAATTGAACGCGGCATTTTGTAGAAAGAAGGTAATTAAATGGATATTACAACTGTTGATCAATTAATTAGAGAATGGTTTTTAAGTTTTGGAACTTCGGGTCACATTTTTCTAATTATCGTTTCTTTATTCGCTGCTGCACTTTTTGCCGGCGTAATTGGCTTTGAACGTGAATATCATGGACATGCTGCTGGATTAAGAACACATATGCTTGTTGGTCTAGGCAGTGCTATAGTCATGGTTGTGTCAATTTATGGTTTTGATAGAGGTGTTTTTCCAGATCGAGACCCTGCTCGTTTAGCAGCACAAGTAGTTAGCGGCATCGGTTTTTTGGGTGCTGGCACTATTATTCAAACAGGAACGGATATTAAAGGACTTACGACTGCAACTACCTTATGGATTGTGATGGCGATTGGCCTTGCAGCAGGTGCTGGTCAATTCGTTATAGCGGGTCTAGGCACATTCTTTTCCTTGATCATTTTAATAAGTTTACGTCGATTAGAACATTTAGCACAAAAAAGAGCACCAAAAATTACTCTTGTTGTTTCAAGTGAGACAAGTATTTTAAGCGATGTTCACATTATTGCATCTCGTTTTGGTGTTAATATTAAAGACATTCAATCTTCAATGATAATTATTAATGCAAACACCTATCTTCGCGTTACATTAAATATCGCTTTTGCTTCAAAGGCAACAATTACTGCTTTTACAGAAGAACTTAAGGATGAAATAAAACCTCTTGAACTTCGAGTTAGTTCTAACTTCTAAAAGATGATTAACCTTCAATACGGAAGAATTCCAGTTTTAAATGCTTTAAAGGAAAACCAAGTTAATGAAATTTTTATTTCATCTTCTTTTAATGATAGAAAAATATTAGAACATGTTGAAAAATTAAATATTAAAGTCACAATTTTAACAAAAAATGAATTAGATAAAATGGTGAAAGGAAACCATCAAGGCATTATTGCAAAGGTTAAACCATTTGAGTATACACCATTTGAAACCCTGCAAAATATTTTAAAAAGACAGCAAAAACCAATTGTTTTACTTTTAGATGAGATTCAAGATCCTCAAAATTTTGGTGCTATTATAAGAAGTGCTGATGCTTTTGGAGTGACTGGGATAATTATTAAGAAAAGAAATCAAGTTTTAGTAACCCCAACAGTTATTAAGGCTGCAACGGGTGCTCAAAATTATGTTAAAATATGTCAAGTTTCAAATCTAAGAGATGCCATAGATAAACTAAAGAAAATGGGCTTTTGGATAGTAGCAACCGATGCTTCCGCAGAACAAAGTACTCATCAATTAGATTATAATTTTCCTGTGGGGCTAATCATCGGAAGTGAGGGATTTGGAATCTCTAGTCTATTATTAAAAAACGCCGATTATATAGTTAAAATTCCAATGCTAGGCAATGTTAATTCACTTAACGCAAGTGTTGCTACAGCTATATTACTTTACGAAATTAGAACAAAACAAACTAAATAACGCCAATTTATAATTATCAGACACTGATATTTATGAAATATGACGTCATTTTGACCTCAAATGAAGAGGCTATAAGTGCTGCAACAGTATGTGGAATAAATGAAAATGAAGTCATTCTTTTAATTATGGCCAATTTTATGTATTGGATAAAAAAGAAAGCCGGTAATTTTATTAATAGTCTCGAATATTTAGCTCTAGAATTTGAAGATTTATACTATGAAGGACTTCGTAGCATTATCCATGCAATTGAAACATTTGATATATGCAAAGGTTGTTTTACTAGCTATGTCCAAATTGTAATTCATCGGCAAATGTGGGGATTAGTTAAGAAGGCTAGATCAGCAGGACGGAAAATTCATACAAATGCCCTAAGCTTAGATGCTAAGTTATATAAAGAAAACGATAGATTTTTTATAAGTGATTCAATTGGAGAACTCGATCCATATCTAAGTGGAGAAACTCTACCTAATTCAATGATTGACCATATAGGTGATCTAGTTAGTGTAAGATTAGATGAAGAGGAAATTTGCATAATTAAACTCAAAATTGCAGGGTATAATTATGGTGAAATAGCTGAAAAATTAGGTTGTTCTAGAAGACAAGTGTTTGCAGTAATTAAGTCAATAAAGTCAAAATATAGTTGGTAAAATAATTAAATAAATTAAAAATATTGCGAAAACAAAAAATGACGAATTTTTTTGTTTTTTCTTTCTTTGAAAATAATATGGAAAATGAGATAATAAATAAGGCTCTTTTTTGAATGTTAATTCAAAATATTGCCAAATAATATTTGACTATGTTAATGAGCTTATGATATATTCATAAGCACGATATGATAAGGAGTCATTAGATGCGTGTAAAAGTTCTACTAATCTGTTCTGAGTGTCTTTCAAGAAATTACACAACCTCAATTAATAGGGCTACGCAGACTAAACGATTTGAAATTAGAAAGTATTGTCCTAGATGTAATAAGACCACATTACATAAGGAGAGCAAATAGGAGGCACTTATGGGACTTAAAAAATATGCTGGTGAAGTAATCAAAGAAGGCAAACGAGTTCGTTGGCCAAAAAGAGAAGTGATATTCCCATTAATTTTTGTTGTTTTAGTAATTACTGCTTTCGCAGCAGCCGTTTTACTTTTAGAAGATATGGCAGTTGCACGTCTTTTAGGTGCTTTAGAAAAAGCATTTGAAGGATTTAAAAAGTAGATATTAGAGGAGGTGTTGTATGAGAATACCTGAAAAAGATATTCGTTGGTATGTTGTATCAACCCAGTCGGGCCGTGAAAATCGTATTAAAGACTATATTTTATCTCGAAAGACCTCGATGGATTTAGAAGAAAATATTTATCGGGTTATCGTTGCAGAAATTGAAGTTGATGTTATTGATAAAGAAACGGGTTTACCAAGTGGTAAAAAGAGAATGAAAAATCTTTACCCAGGATATGTCTTCGTTGAAATGTTAATGAGCGATGAGGCTTGGTTCGTAGTTCGTAATACACCCGGTGTTACCGGTTTTATTGGCTCAAGCGGAAAAGGTGCAAAGCCATTTCCTGTCCCAGATGATGAAATTGAACCCATTTTAAAAAGACTTGGAATTATTAGCCAAGAAATGTATGAAAGTTATAATGAGGGCGATACTGTTCGAATCATTACTGGTCCTTTAGAAGGAACAGAAGGAACTATTATAGAGTTTGATAAAGAAACAGGCAGCTTAATAATTGAATCATTAATCTTTGGACGTCCACAAAGAATTGAAACAAACTTTGCGGACACCGAAAAAATTAACGAATAATAAAACGGGGCTTAACCCCGTTTTTAAGTGTCTATTTTTTTTATTCTTTTCTTTTTGTGCGTTTTGGTTTCTTTTCTTTGTGACCAATTGAGGATGGTTCACGATTAATAAAATCACCAAAATCTTCAATGTCGCGTCTTGTTCCAACAACATGGATTATATCTTTTGGACTAAGAGTGTCAGCAGCTCTTGGTGCAAACATTTTATGGCCTCTTTGAATAAGAATGATATTAATACCGAATTGATTTCTTGCATCAAGAGCAAGAATTTGAATGGGGACAAAATCTTCACGAATTGTGATTTTAACAACTGAATAGTTTCCGCCTAAATTGTAGTAATCAAGAAAGTCTTCGTTTCCAATTCTGTTTGCTAGACCGACACCTGCAAGTTTTTGTGGTGTTACAATTTCATCCGCGCCTAATTTTTTAATAATATCGATATAGTTTTCGTTATCCATCCTTACTGTAATGTGTGGAACGCCTAAGTCTTTTAAAAGAGCAGTAGTTAAAATACTTGCAACATCATTATCACCAAAACAAACGATTGCATGTGTGCATTCTTTTGCTCCTACCTCAATTAATGCCTTTTCATTGGTACTATCTGCAATAAAGGCAGTAGAAACAAAGTGACTGACTTTGTTAATAGCGTCTACTGATACATCAATAGCAGTCACATCACGATCAAGTCTAACAAGTTCTTCCACAATTGAAAGGCCAAATTGACCAAGTCCGATAACTAAATAACTTTTTCTTTTTCTCATAATATATTCCTCCTAACCGACTATTAAGTCAGTTTCTATATATTTGAAATTTTCTTTTTGGTGTCTATGCATTGAGTTAGAAACAACTGACATAATTGTCATTGGACCAACGCGACCAAAGAACATTAAAAAGATTAAAACGAATTTACTTCCTACTCTAAGTGATGGAGTAATTCCCCAAGATAAACCTGTTGTTGAAAAAGCGCTGACGACTTCAAAAAGAAGAGGTTCACTAGTCCAACCTTTAGCTAAAAGAACTGGGTTATTTACTTCTAAAGCATAAATAATTGAATACGAAAGCAGGATGGTAAAAAACACTATAATTAACAAAGTAACAGCTTGAATAAATGTTTTCATAGTAAAAGAGCGATTGAACGCATTACTCTTTTTCCCTCTAATAAAGGAGAAAATTGTTACAAAAATAACAAAAACAGTTGTAACTTTTAAGCCTCCACCTGTACTAAGTGGGCCAACACCAGTAATCATTAAAAGTAAGGCAATTATTCTAGAAAAAGGGTGAACATCTGAAACATGATAAATTGAAAATCCTGCAGTCCTACTTGAGACACTCAAGAAAAACGCCTGAATAATAGTAAGAGGTTCAGAGTTTCTTATATTCAAAACATAGTAAAAAAATGTTCCTAGAAGTATTAAAATACCTGTCATCAAAACAACAACTTTCGTATGAATTGACCAGAATTTTGCACGATTAGTCTTCAAAATGTCGCGTATTGTTAAAAATCCCAACCCCCCTAAAATGATTAAAAATGCTGTGTTTAACATAATGATGTAATTATTTCTAAATGGTTCAAGGGAATCACCACCAATTAAATCGAAGCCAGCATTATTAAATGAAGAAATACTATGAAAAACAGCTTTTCCAAGTCCAGGAAGGGGTCCGTATATAGGTACGAAAACAAAAAGAAACGGAATAACTCCACAAAGTTCGATAACTAAAGAAATTATTATCATTGATCTAACTAAACTAATAACACCTTCAAATGTTTTAAAAGAAAGTGCTTCTTTAACTAAATAGCGTTCACTAGCAGCAAGTCTTTTATTAAAAAGAGTGAATATAAAAGTAAAAATTGTAATAAAACCAAGTCCCCCGATTTGTATTAGGATTGCCATAATAACTTTCCCATATACAGTCATAGTACTAACAACATCAGGAAAAACATTTAGTCCGGTAACACAAACACAAGAAGTCGATAAAAAAAGCGCATTAACAAAAGAGGGCCATTTATTATCTTGATAAGCAATAGGAAATGCTAAAAGAAGAGCACCTAAAAATATGACAGATAGAAAAGAAATTAATACTGCCGCATAAGGAGAAATTTTGAATTTTTTAAACAATTTGAACATTTTGTATTCCAATCTTCTATTTTATGATTATAAAGTTTATTGCCTAATTTTCCAATAGGACCCGTGAAAAAACCTTGCCGTAAACCATAAAAATGGTTAACAAAGTTAAAAGAAAATCCGTATAAAAGCGCCTTTTTTATAAAAAAAGGCAAAAATATCATTTTCTTGTTGAATTTTAAATTTAAATGAGGTATTGTAGAACACGAAGCATTTTTTGCGCGTATATGCGTATACGCGAATGCTCAGCGTTGTGGGAGGAAGTACGATTATTCCTACTACCACAGCACGGACAAATCTAAAAAGGAGGAAAGTCACGTGAGTAAAAGAATCGCAAAAGTCGTAAAACTCGAACTAATCGGTGGCGAAGCAA
>JBMNUR010000069.1:0-11112 GCA_050946395.1 Peptococcales bacterium | reverse complement strand
CTGTTTGTTCTCCATCCCTCAATGTTGTATCTACAAATATAATTTTTTCACTCATTCTAATCACCTTTTTCTCAAGTATTGTTATTAGTTATAACCTAAATCTAAAGAAATTTTCTTCGCACTATCTGTGACCAGACTTTGGTAATTTTTTAAATTCTCCTGGGTAAAGCGAACATCTGGACCGGAAATACTTAAGGCTGCAACAGTAGCTCCAGAATGATCTCTAATAGGTGCTGCAACAGAAGTAACACCTAACTCCCTTTCGCTAGTAGAGAATGCAAAACCCTGATCTCGAATTTTTTTTAATTCTAGCTTAAACGCTGGGTAATCGGTAATAGTATTTTCCGTCCAAGATTTTAAACCTGTTTCCTTGACGACTTTATCAATCTCTTCTTCTGGTTGAAAGGCTAATAAAAGCTTGCCAGAGGCTCCGCAATACAGAGGTAAGACATCGCCAATAGCTGAAAACCTACGTAAATTATGAAGTCCTTCCACTTGTTCTATGCAAACCCGTTCGGAATTTCTTTTAGCATAAAGGTTAATGGTTTCGCCCGTTTTATCCCTTAACTCAACCATTACCGGAAGAGCTACTTCTTTTAAATCATAGTTTTTTAAAGCTATGTTAGAAAGTCTAATGAAGGGCGGCCCTAATTGATACTTGCCGGTTATTGAGTTATTCTCAATAAATCCCCTGTTTTGCAAAGTGGTGAGTAGCCGGTAAACAGTACTTTTCGGCATATTTATTAGTTTACAAATTTCCAGTAAAGATAACTGAGTTCGGTCTTCGCTAAAAGCCAAAATTATATCCAATGCTTTTTCCACGGAACGAACTGTTTCTGATTTTTTTTCCATATAAACCACCTCCTTTGCTCCCGCTATGCGGGACCTTGATTCCATCATTCGGGAATAGTATATTTATATTCTATAAAAAAAAATAAATTCCTGCAGGTAAATATATGAATACTGTATACTTTAGTAAGCGGCTAGTGGCTGCTGGCGAGCGTTAATGAAGCAATCTGCCTTTTCGAAATTATCTCCACAACTGGGATCGCCACGTCACTATCGCTCCTCGCGATGACAGAATAGCGACTTCTTTCGTAACAATGATAGGATACCTTTTGTTGATTGTGGTGTGTGGTAATGCATAAAATTACAAACTGTTAGGGATGGGTAAAAAATACGGAAATTAATAGGCTAAGGTGAAAGATAAGTTCCTACGAATAATACGAAAAACCTGCCGTGGGCAGGTTTAATATTTATTAGTAGCTTATTTACATTTTTTCTAGGGGAATAACTATTTGGTGATCATGACCACAACTGGTACAGTTAAATAGATGAATGCAATTTCCGGGTGATTCCTGTAAAATTAGCAGCTTATCCTGTTCTTCATAAGGACTATAAGGATTATAAAAGTCCTCAATTCGCCCCATATCATCCATTACCTCACGGCAATTCGAACATACTTCACCAATGCTTAAAAAACCGTTACAAACAGGACATCCAATTTCCATGAAAAAATCAACTCTCCTTAAGGTTTTTTGTAACCTCAGTTTTCCATAAAGGTAGTGAATCTATACAAAATAAACCACGGGCCCCTTACGGGGCACACGGATTAACACGGTTTTTTTCATTAAAATAATATAATGAGCCCATACATAAAATTAACATACAATCCGTCAGACCGTGGTTTAATAATAAATTGCTCACTGGGAAAGCATAATTATTCCTGCCAAACGACCGGTTCTGCCATTCCCAAATCTATAGGAATATAAGGCTTCAGGATGACAATATGTGCATAATTCTGATACAGTAATATTATCTTTTCGCACTCCGGAGTCTAATAGTTGCAATCGGTTAGCTTCCCAAAGATTTAATTGAGCTTTGCCATTATTCTTCAAAGTTAAAATCTTCTCCCACTGGGAAAACTTCTCTTTAAATTGATTAATTACAGGTGCATCAACTTCATAATGACAAGGACCAATAGATGGTCCAATGGCGGCTAAGATATTTTCCGGTTGACAACTAAAATCTTGATGCATTTTTTGCACAGTCTTTTTGCCGATTTCTAAAACAGTTCCTTTCCAACCGGCGTGAACAAGAGCAATAACCTTCTCCACTGGGTCTAAAAACATAACAGGAACACAATCGGCGAAAAAGGCTATTAAGGCTACATCCGGTTCATTGGTTATAAAAGCATCCGTTTCCTTAATGGCTGAATCCTGTTCAAAAGCACCCTTACCACGATCATCTATATCGGCAGTAAATATATTTTCCCCATGAACCTGATGGGCTGCAACTACATTTTTTAAAGAAATTCCTACACTCTCTGTAAATAACCTCCTGTTTTCTTTAACTTGTACCCAATCGTCACCTGTATGAAAACCTAAATTTAAGCTTTGGTAAGGTTCTTTGCTAACCCCACCTATCCGAGTGCTAAATCCGTGTTTTACTAAACCAGTTTTGCTAAAAGCAGGTACCGTGTAAAATTGGACACCTTCTTTTTCTGTCAGAACAAACTTTGTGATTTTTAAACACCCCCATTTTAAGGGGAAAGTTGAATGTTGGAATGGGGGAAGTGTTTATATCTAGCGAAACGAAATCTAAGTCTTTTCTCGCCAACATTTTTTACTTTCCAACCTTCCAACTTTCCAACCTTCCAACTAAACCTACCTTAAAAAACGGTAACCTTCAATATAGATAGTTACCGTTTTGCACTTCTTTAATATACATTTCCCAGAGAAAGTGATTGTATAAATAACTCCTGGAATTCCCTATGAGCAGAAAGCTCCATATGTTCCACTTTTTTAGCAAGTGTCATAGACCTTGCTCTCTCTCTGGTGGATAAAAGTACCATCTTAGCCCCTTCACTTGCAGCATTACCAATAGAATTTATTTTTTCCAGGGGTATGGGTGGTAAAAGGCCCATCCCCTGGGCACTTTCTACTTTGATATAGTTACCAAAAGCACCCGCCAAAAGGACTTGATCGAGATCATTCACACCGATTCCTAAGGTTTTTAGAAGAATCTTGGTACCTGCTACTATTGCACCTTTGGCAAGCTGTAATTCTCTAATATCCTTTTGGGTAAGAACTATATCCTCACCAATTACTGTATCCTTAGCCCATACTAAGACAAACTCTGCTCCCTTATCGACATTGCGCACCCGACTGGCTAAAAGCGGGGGTAATCTATCCAACTGATCAGTCTTAATAAAACGTCCAGACCGATCAATAATTCCTACCCGAACCATTTCGGCAACTGCATCAATTAAACCCGAACCACAAATACCTTGGGCTTTACTACTTCCTATAATAGTTAATTTAACATCATCGGCAATTTTTACTCCTTCAATAGCTCCTTTCTGAGCCCGCATTCCAAATTTTATTTCTGCTCCTTCAAAGGCCGGCCCGGCAGCTGTTGAGCACGTAAGAATTCTCCCCTGACCCATAAGAACCAATTCCCCGTTTGTACCAATATCAATAATTAAATTATTACCTTTTAATTTATCAACTTCCGTTGAAATCATTACTCCTACAGTATCAGAACCAACATAACCACCAATATTAGGCAAAACTATAACTTTTCCCGTGCTAAGCATGGCTAGTCCTAGCTCCCGAGCTTCAACCTCCACTTCTTGGCTAAAAGCAGGAGTAAAAGGGGCTGGTGCTAAATAGGTAGGATCAATCCCTAAAAATAGATGGGCCATAGTTGTATTGCCAACCACTACTGTTTGATATATTTCCGTTATATCCACTCCCGAAACCTTTCCTAAGTCCTGAATAACACTGTTTAAGCTATTAATTACCCTATCTTGTAGTTCCTTAAGTTCGTCGTGGCCTTTACCTGCATAGGTTATTCTGGAAATTACATCTGCACCAAAGACATTTTGGGAGTTGGTAGTTGCCCGACTGGCTATTACTTTGCCAGTTTCTAAGTTTATTAAATGAGCTACAAGGGTTGTCGTCCCTAAATCAATTGCCAAACCAAATGTGCGCCCCCTTGTATCACCTGGCTCAATAGCTATAAGAGACTCAGAGTCCATAACCACAGTTACTTTATGATTGTTGGCCCGTAGAAGATTTGGTAATTTTGAAACTAGGGAAGGTCTAAATATCATTGTTTTATTGGGCAGGAGTCCTTTTAACCTTTCCCAATCTGGGATGGGGTTTTCCAAACTGGGTGTGGGAACAGAAAGAAAATGCTTTGCAATACTGGTATTTATCGCAACTTCTTTACCTAGACCTAGATTTATCTTGCGGTCAGATACTTCTTCATTTTCCTTAGTTATAATAAAGATATCTTCCTCTAAAGCAGTTTGACAGGCTAAAACCTGCTCCACAGTAGATCCAGATAAATTTAGGGAGCCCTTTTCTACTTTACATTTACCACAGGTTCCCCTTCCCCCACAAGTGCTTTCTATTTGAACCCCTGCACCAATGGCAGCTTGGAGGATGGTAGTACCAGCCGGAACTGTTACAGTTTTGTTCTCCGGTAAAAATTGTACTTTAATCAATTTGCCCGACCCCTTTCATGGGAAAATATTATCCAGAAACACATTAAAACTGATTGGGGCATTTTACACCAGTGTTTAATTTTATTCTATCACCTGCTGGAACTATAAGAAAATTATCATCCCACTCTCCCTTTACACCTTTGGCTATTAGACTGTCATTTCCAGGAATTATTTTTTGTTCAAGATTTAATAGCTGAGCTAACTCGTAAGTTTTCTTCATTGTTTCCTCTAGATCATAGGTGCCGGTATCAATAAAATACAAAACAGAATAATTTTTAAGCATTACCTTAAAAATTCTTTGAGCTTTAGCTAAACCATACTTTTTAATACATTGTTCATATTCATAATATATATTATTTTCATAACGCAACCAACCACTTGTCAAAAAATAACCATGAGCCTGGGAGTTTAAATTTTGACGTGTTGCATCGCCCCCCATTAGCAAGGAAATACAATCTTCAACTTTAGGTATAATTAACTTGGCTTGGGAGGAATAGAGGCCATTAATACAATTACCACAAAACCCAAACAAGATAACAATGTTCTCAACATTGGCAATGGTAGCCGTAATTTTATCTATTTCTTCTTGAATACGATTTTTTAATTTATCCGGATAATTGTGCAGTCCAGATTCAATCCAAAAAATAGGGCTTTCCGTCGGTAATGCTTTAAAGACAGCATTAATTTCATCTTCTATGGTGCGACAACCAATAAAAACAGTTTGCAAAAGGAATCACCTCTTTAATATTAGCAACAGATGAACACAGATTATTGCATGCCAATTTTTAAGGTCTTAAAATCTTTTATATTTAACCACGGATAAACATAGATAAACACGGATTGCATGCTAATCTTGGGGCTAAATAATCGCTACGTCGCTATCGCTCCTCACGATGACAAATGGCACTTCAACCTAATACCATCCGTATCCGTGTGCCCGTAGGGCCCGTGGTTTATAATTATTTATTCTTCTTTGGAATACGAGTAATTCCCAAACGTTTGGCGGAATGGTCATAGCCTAGATAATAATTAATCCAAGATGAAGTCTGATACGAATCCCAGTTCAGTGGAGGTTCTATGTCTTTAGCTAACTGAGACTCCTCACCGTATTTTTTTAGCCTAGAGTAAGCTTTGACCCATACACATTTCTTTTTATTGGGATAAACCTCACACCATCCATCAAAACTGCCCTCACAGGCCCCATTACGTTGATTTTTCGGACATTGGCTCATTGGACATATATAAGCTAAATCAGGTAAAGCACAATCACCACAGTCTTTGCAATCATATAATAAAACTTTATTAAAATGTTCAAATTTATGAAAAGCTTTTTCTAAAGAAGTTCCTTGTATTCTTTTAGATATTCCCCGCATTGGCCCAAATAATTTCTTATTGGGTTCAAACATTAACTTATGCATTAGACGGGAAATCCGATAAGAAAAATCAACTGGCGTATCTAAAGGTAATCCTTCTCTATTTATCGTTTTTTCACTATTTAGGCCAGTTTTTTCATCCTTAACGAAATAATAAAACCCGTTATCTTGGGGATAATCGAATTCAGGAACAAGTTCTAACCAATTAGGAGTTAACTCCTCACCTTTATCAATGACATACTCAATATCTTGATAGCTAATATTATTACCACCTAAATGAACACCTTGATAACCCATTCCTTTTAAAATTGCATACATTTTTGCAGCTCGTAAAAGCCGTGCTCCTTTACCTTTATCAGGAGCATTTCTTTCCTCTTCGATTTCCGCTAATAATTTATCAGTAACTACACAACCAGGAATTTTATTTGCATTCATAATCTTGGCCGTACCATAGGGTAATATATATATATTGCCGATAAGTGAAACATTGAGACCAGATAATTTAACAAATTGCAGGAGTTCATGAAACTTTCTTCCATCATAGCCTACTTGGGTAATTATGAATTTGGCACCATTGGTGATTTTCTTTTTAAGCTTAAGATACTGGATTATTTGCTCTGCTTCAGTTTTCTTAAATGGTGAAACTGCTGCACCAGCAAAAAAATCACTTGGACTATGCTTGACAGTACTTTTAATGCCCGGATATTCTAGTCCGGCATTCATTTTTTCTATTAAATCCAAAACATGAACTGAGTCTAAATCGAAAACAGGTCTTGGTCGACCTTGAAAACCTGTTACCGGGTAATCTCCTGTCATAACTAAAAGATTTCTAACTCCGGCTCGATCTAAAGCATATAGTTGGCTCTCAATTTGATTACGGTTTTTATCCTTACAAGTAAAATGCACCACCGCTTCAATACCCTTTTTGAGTATCTCCATACCTAAGTAATCAGCTAAGATTCCCGGATTTCCACCAGGATTATCAGTAATGGTCAAGGCATCAACTTTGTTACTTTGAGCTGCTTGTTCCGCTAATAAAAGCACCTTTTCCTGGGAAACCTCTCTCGCTCCTCGACCGGGAACCAATTCCCAGAAAACACAAAACTTATCTCTGTTTAATATTGCCCTTTTAACGTGATTTTCCATGATAGTTCCCCCTTGATCTGAGCATACTTAAAAAGCGTATTGATAAATTAATGTTTGGTTTATGATTAAATAGAGGCCAAAATGGCCTCTATTTAAATATTAATTTTAATTAAAAATTTGTTGAGCGACTTTTAGTCCATCACTAGCATTGTTGGCAAAATAATCGGCCCCAACATAATTTTTAACCATTTCATCTATATAATTCCCACCAATTATAACTTTAGTATCTAGACCTTCGGCACGAATGGCATCTATGGTTTGTTTCATGTTTTCCTGACACCCAGTTAATAAAACGCTCATACCAACCAAAGGTGCCTTTGACTCCTTGACAGCCTCAACAAAATTCTCGATAGGAACATCTACTCCCAAGTCAATTACATTATAACCGGCTCCTTTTAAGAGCATAACTACTATATTTTTACCCAAGTCATGAATATCACCTTTGACAGTACCAACAACAATATTACCTTTATACTCAGCTTTAGAATCTAAAAGATGCGGTTCTAAAATGTCCATAGCATCTTTCATAATTTCGCCACACATAACTAATTCACTTAAGAAATATTCCCCAGACTCGAATAAATTACCTACCTGTGTCATCCCTGCCTGTAAAGCTCCAACAATATCCAACGGAGAAACACCATTAGCTAAGCGCTCTTTAACTAACTCCTGCACCTGTTCCTCATCTAAATCTAAAATGGCTTTTGCTAAAGCATCTGTTAGCATTATCCTTCACTCCTTTTTAAAGTATAGTAATTTAACGCTGTACCCAATACCAGATATAGTTATAAGCAAACTCATCGAGTTTATCCCATTCTTTTTTTACTAATTCTTCATCACCGGGAATTTCACCCAATTCTTCTTTTCTAAGACTCCAGGGCACACATGTACCAGGCCCAGGAACAAAATTTTTATTTTTTTCAGTCATAATATTCCCCTCCCTTTTTTAATAAGAACCATATTGTCTTGCTGCTTCTATCATAGCCATGATGTTTTCCTTTTTAGCATCTCCCATAATTACCCCACCTGGTGCAAGAATAAAACCACCATCACCGGCTAGTTCATCGATAGTTCTCTTAACATGTTCTTTAACCTGTTCCGGTGTACCATATGTTAAGAGTGTTGTAGGTACACCGCCAATAAGACAGAATTTACCTCCCAAAATCTCTTTGGCTTTTTTGGCATCGGTTAAGTCGATACCAAACATGATGCTTTTCTCAGGAAGCTCTGCAATCTTTTCTAAATAAGGAGTCCAATCTCCTTCTGCGAAAAAGAACATTCGTTTTCCTTTGGACCATAAACCTTCAATAACAGCTCTTAATGAAGGCCAGTAGAATTCATCCCATTGTTTAGGATTAAGAAATGGATAAGCACCCCGGTGTAATGGTGTAAAAATTGGGAAACGAGTATCTGCCGCCGCTCCGGCAAGTCCCGCTCTAATATTATGGGGTACAATAACCTCACAAGCTGCTTTCACCTTTTCCGGTCTCCGCCTTAGGTCTAAGAGAATTCCTTTCATAGATCTTAGAGCATCGCCTAAAGTATCAAAAGGAGCTTTAGTTAGGCCGTTATATTGACCGACAACCCCATGTTCCATGGCCCATTTACCCCAGGCCGCACCCATGGCATTACTAGCCTCAGCGTATGCTACTGCACTCTTTATTAAAGCTACTGTAGCCCTAAAAGAACCAGGCTCTCTTAATTCAGTGTTAATTCGAGGTAAAAATTTTGTAGCAATCCATTCCGTAGGATTAGCAATAAAATCATCATAGTCTTCAGCTTTCATATATTCTTCTTCAATATATTGGAATGTAGAATTTTCATCTAAACCAATACCGGGGAATGTATAGAATGTTGAACCCACTGCATCATATATGGGAGGCCACCATAATATTGGCCCACCGCCAAAAATATCTACATCTAATTCAGGTAACCATTGGGAAACAATTTGATTTGTATTTTCTATGTTGTAGTATATTTCTTGAAAGTTTCTCCCCGTATATTTTACCACCCAATCCCCAATCCCTAAACATACCGGAACCCTGTCAGGTTTACCACAATCTAGGACAGTCATATAACGGTCCAATCTTTCCTGATAAAGCTTGGCCATATCACTCATGCTTTCTTTCCTCCCTTTTATTTTCAGATTAATTTAGTCCTCTAAAGCCTCATTGCGATAGGCTTTTAAATATCTTCTTCCAAACTTATCCTTGCCAATAAGCAAGTTGGTAGCAACAACAGATGTCATGATTTTTCGATCGATTGGATCAAGGATAGCAGCATCCATCCCCATGGCCATACAAATGGCTAAAAAGTGACGATTGATAATTTTTCGTTTAGGCATGTTATAAGATATATTGCTTAATCCAGAAACTGTTTTTACATTAAATAACCTTTTGATTTCACTCAAACACTCAAAAAACATAGTAGCATTATTGTGATCCACAGCAAGGGGTAAGACTAACGGGTCAATATACAGATTATTTAAGTCGTAATTTTCTGCAGATAGAACATCAATAAGGCGTCTGGTAATTTCAATTCTTTCTTCAGAAGTTTTAGGAATACCATTATCATCTGTGGTTAAACCGATTACCGGACACTGGTATTTTAGAACAAGTGGTAGGATTCCTTGAATACGTTCCTTTTCCAGAGAAATAGAGTTAATCATTACCCTACTTTTATCGCCCTTAATACAGTTTAGTCCTTTTTCCACTACTTCGGCAGAAATGCTATCAATACATAAGGGTATATCTGTAACTTCTTGAACAGTATTAATTAACCACTCCATATCACTAATTTCATCACACTGTGCCGTATTCAAATCTAAGTAATCGGCTCCCCCCTCCACTTGCTTTAAAGCCAGATTCTGAACAGCAGCTACATCTTTATCATTAATTATCTGACGAACACTAGGAATTGCGCTGTTTAGCTTTTCACCGATAATCAACATCTTTGATAACCTCCATTTTCGTTATGATTAAATAAACAGAAAAATATGCGCCTTTTATAAATCCCCCCTTTCTTATAGATTTTACAAAACTTTTCTTGGCTATGTCTGTAAGTTCCCTTTATATATACAAGCTTTAATATAGAATAGCATGTTTTAATTTTCAGAGTCAAATGTAACTTTGTGAATTTTCGGTCATTTATTCGCCAAATTTCTCCATTTTTCTTCATATCTCCTAAATTAATTGGGCGACTTTTGCCGCCCACTGACCTTTTAGAGCTAATATTGACCATTCTTCATATATTAGCGACACTTTTCTTGGTGAAAAGTTCGACTACGTTCCCCGTTATTAAGGAATTGGGAACATCTATAATCCTTTGATTACGAGAACCTTTGAAAAATAAAGAAATATCCTTTTCCTTTTGAATAAATGGGCCATCAACTAAGATATCTATTAACCCCATGACAGGGAGATGTTTTACCTCTTCAAACAAGTAACCGGTATAAACCCAGATGTTTATGTCAGGTCGTTTATTGCGAAGATAAGTAATAACATTGTACAAAGCTTCTGGCTGCATCAAGGGGTCCCCTCCGCTAAAAGTAATACCGGAATGTTTAGGAGTCAGTTTTTTTAAAAGTATTTTAGCCAATTCTCGCTCTGTTGTCTCAATACCTCCATCAGGAGGAAGCAAAGAGGGGTTATGACACCCCTCACATTTACGTGGACACCCTTGTAAAAATGCTACCACTCTTATACCTGATCCATCAACAATTGAATCAGTAAGAATATCTTTATATCTAATCATTATTTTCACCCTTTACTTAGGGGCTACGCCCCGAAACTACAGAAGCTAAATTATTAACCACAGATGAACACAGATAAACACGGATTGCATGTTAAAAATTAGGTCGTTTATTTTAATTAAAAAAACCGTGTTAATCTGTGCCCGAAGGGCCCGTGGTTTGAATAATAGACTATCGACTATAGACCATCGACTATCGGCCCATACAGACGGACGTCCAATGGGCACTCCCGCTAGCCACTGGTCACCAGCCACTAGTAACTAAACTTCCATATGTTTAACTCTGTTTTTTTCTTCCGCTTTCTTCGCATCATTAAACATATCCAAAGT
>JBMNUR010000068.1:0-11174 GCA_050946395.1 Peptococcales bacterium | reverse complement strand
AGAGATGCTATAGTGCCAAGATACGATGAGTATGGAATTTACTACATTGGAATCAGAGACTTTTTGTTAACGGATGATTTTCTTGACGCATAGTTGAAACGACTGGAAACTAAAAAATCCAGTCGTTTTTTAGTGCAGAAAAATAGGAGGAAAATAATAGTATCCAAGCACTTTGGCGTTCTCGGTGAAATAGTTGAGCACCATCACCAGAATCAGCACGCCGCCCCAGATCAGCGAGATGTAGTAGCTGCTGATCTTCGGGAACCGGTTCAACCCCGTCTCCAGGAGCCGAAGCAGGATGATTGCCAGAACGACTCCGCTGATCTTTCCCCGTCCTCCCACGGGACTCACTCCCTCAAGGACGACGATGAGCACGCACTGGAGGGTGTAGACCGTTCCATAGTCCGCCCGGGCGGAGTTGCAGTTGGCGAGCATGATCATCCCACCCAAGACAGCACAAATCTTGGAAATTACATATGTGTCTGCTATATCATGCACATATCATTGAGGGTATATGACCTGGCATCTAGTGGAAACTTACAGCCTACTTGTGGAATGAGGTTGCTATTACAAAAGCTTCCATAAGAGGCATATATCAAATCATTTCTTTCCATCTTTTACGTATTGCATGAGCTGCCATTTTGGGGGTTCGATCTCTATTAAACAGTCCTTTGTGGTTACCACCTGCACGCATAGGTCCCTGCTGGGTATCGAAATCTGCGAAATTCCAAGGATGTTCTCCTACCACAAAATCAAATTCATCCAAAACAGCATTCATCGTCTCTAAATACTCAACTTGGAACTCTTCCGAGAACATCTCAGGAACGACAGCATGCATACCGGATATTGCATCCGCACCATATTCAGACAAGATCAAAGGCTTTCCGATCTTAGCCCAGAACTCCATCTCTTCATGCAATGCCTCTTTTGCCACCGCTAGGTTCCCGGAAAGATTATACCATCCGTAGTATCTGTTTATACATACAACATCCATGGTTTTCGTCGTCAGGTCCTTTGTATAGTCGTTCTGACAACAAACCATGGTGACAGGTCTATTCTGAGGATCGATTCTATGAGCTTCCACGTATAGTGCATGCCAGTATTCATATGCATCAGATGGAAAATGCTCCGTATCAGGCTCATTACCTAAACTCCACATGACGACGGAAGGGTGGTTTTTGTCCCTTTCCACAAGATTTCTGAGAAGTTGCATATGATAGGACTCGTTCCCAAGCTTATAAGGGTTGATGGAGCCTTGAAAATTCAGACCTACAGCAGGAAGCTCATCAATGATAACAATTCCTTCCCTATCACAAAGACGATAAATCTCTTCCGCATAGGGATAGTGACTTGTCCGGAATGAGTTGGCACCTAACCAATGAAGTAGTCCAATGTCCACCAGTTCCTGGCATTGATCGACACCTCTTCCTCTTATAGGAGAGTCCTCATGCTTGCCTGCTCCCTTGAAATAAAAGTTCTTGCCATTGATGAGAAACGACGAACCTGAAATCTCAACGGTTCTTATTCCGATGTCAATTTCATATTTGTCTGAAGCAAAAGAAATTCTAGCTTTGTATAAATAAGGAATCCCGGGTTTTGGATACCAGAGTTTCGCATTTTTGATCCGAATGGCACCTTTTTTACCTTCCGCTGTAGCAACGACGTTCCCTTCCTCATCCAGGATTTCAACAAATAGGGTGCCCTTCCCCACAGTTTCAACCTCATACTGTACAAGACCATCATTCCCTTCGATAAAAGGAATAATCGTTACATCCTTGATATACTCATTCGGGGTCATATAAATGCGAACGGAACGATTAATTCCTGCATAGTTGAAGAAATCGAAATTTGGAAGGTTTTGTCCGGCAAGCTTGGCCTTGCCATGTTCAACGCTTGGAATGCCGGGATTATCAGATCCGAAGAACGCCGTCCCCGATTCATTTCCCACAGGAAATGTGTGGTGATTAATCCGATTATCAACCTTGACGAGAATCGTATGTTCTTCTCCACAGGATAGATGTGAAACATCCACCTCGAATGGAAGGAATCCCCCTCTGTGCCTTGATACGAATTTTCCATCCAGAAACACCTCGGCATCATGGGTAACGGCATCAAACCTCAAAACCCTTCTCTGCTCCGAAAAGACATAAGGAATACATATGATTCGTCGGTATTCCACAATACCGCAATAGAATCTTGCTTTCGCTTCAGGGAATTGATTGTTAAAGGAAGCCGGCACATAGATGGATCTCCATTCCTCCTCATCAGAAAAGCGAAATTCCCAAATTCCATCAAGAGATATGATGCTCCTGCTCTCTGTTATAATCGGATATAGCATTGATTCCCTCCTTATCCTTTGACGGAACCGATCATGATACCCTTGACGAAGTATTTCTGAACGAAAGGATACAAAAGGATGATTGGTCCGGTAACTACGATGGCTGTAGCCATCTTCAGGGTTTCAGATGGTAAGACCATATTCTCAAGGAAGACGCCGGCGGCAGCTGCCTGCTTCATATATTCAGCATTCGACAGCATTCTGTATAGAAGATACTGAAGCGGATATAGGTCTTCATTGGTGATGTAGAGACTGGCATGATACCAATCATTCCAATAGGTCAGTGCAACAAAAAGTCCAACGGTTGCTAGACCCGCCTTGCAGAGAGGCATAATCACTTTTGTATAAGTCTTCCAGTCAGACGCGCCATCAATCGTTGCAGCATCAACCAGACTGTATGGAATGGATCTCATGTAGTTTCTCATGAGGAAAATGTTCCAAGGGCTGAGGAGACATGGAAGGATGAGAGCCCAAAGGCTGTTCTTCAACTGCAGATACTTAACATACAGAATATAGGTAGGAATGACGCCACCGCTAAAGAGAGAGGTAAAATAGATAAAAAAGGAAACTCTATTCCTTGCCTTGAAATCCTGTCTCATAAGGACGTATCCTGTCATGGAAGTCAGAAGCATTGAAATCAACGTTCCGACTCCTGTTACAAAGAATGTCACCATGTAAGATCTCAGAAGCTGTTCAAAACCCCTGAAAATTGATCTATACGCATCCAGAGAAAACTTCCTTGGAAAGAGACTGAAACCTTCCGTAAGAACGCTCATTTCATCAGAGATGCTTGCTGTGAACATCAACCAGAAAGGAATGAAGCTCACAACGGAAATGATGGTCATTACAGTATATCCAACTACTGCAAAAGACGTGCTTCCACTGTCTGGCAGGACGTGATTCTTATCTTTCTTCATATCCACCATATCCTCCCTTAGAAAAGAGCAAGATCATCGCTGACACGTCTGACGATTGTATTTACACTTAAAACAAGGATGCATCCAAAGACTGACTGGAACACACCTGCGGCAGACCCCATGCCTATGTCGAAATTGACAGTGAGAGATCTGTATACATATGTGTCGATGATATCCGTTACATTGAAGAGTATTCCGTTATTGCCCACCAGTTGATAAAACAGCTGGAACTGCCCCTTTAGAATGCTGCCAAGATTAAACATGATAAGGAGAATGAAGGTCGGTCTGATCATGGGAAGCGTAATATGCCGTACCTGCTGCCACTTGGTAGCTCCATCAATTCTGGCCGATTCATAGACTTCCTGCTCAATTCCGCTGATTACCGAAAGGTAGATGACGCTGCCATATCCCAGGCCTTTCCAAATCTGAAAAAAGATGATGATCGGTGGCCAGGAGTTGGGTTTCAGGTAAAAATTGTACTCCTTGAGTCCCCATGAACGCAGTATGGAGTTGACCACGCCATTGTCCACATTGAAGAGGGCATAGGCAAAGAGTCCGACAAGGACCCATGAAATAAAATAGGAAAGAAATATGACGTTTTGGCTGATTTTAACAAATTTTTTGTTTTTCAAATCACTCAGAAACACCGCACACACCATCTGTACGATATTTCCACCAAAAAGGAACGCAAGATTATACAGAACCGTGTTTCTAAGAAGTCGAGAGAGAATCCCGCTCTTGAAAAGATATTCAAAGTTCTTGAATCCGACAAAGGGGCTTTTAAAAAAGCCAAGCCTGAAGTCGAATCTTGTGAAAGCCAGCCATATACCGATCATGGGAATGTATGAAAAGACAATGAAATATGCTAAAACAGGCGACAGCATCAACCACAATGTCCTGTTTTTTATGAATTGAGGAGACAGGCTTAGTATTTTCGAGCTTTCGCCCGCCTTTATTCTTCGCTTCATTCATAAACCTCCTGAAGCCTTACTTCTTAGCTCCTTATTTGATTGTAGATGGCTTGGAAACACTTTCAATTTGAAAAACGATACTTCTCTTGTACTTTCCCCACTCTTCTTCTTATTGGCATGATAATCTCGCTTTTCTACAATAATGTGCTGTTTTTCAAATGGAAAACCCGTTTTGACTCTCGTAAGCTTAAATTGTCCAAAAACTTTTCGGGGGGAAAAATGGCAACAACAGCAATCATCGACGCTTCATCCCTTGGAAGAACATTTGAAGGCATTGGAGGCGTCACCAGCAATGGCATGACTAAGCTTCTTCATGAATATCCGGAAGCCCAGAGGAATGACATTCTGAATTTCCTCTTTACACCGAAGTTCGGGGCATCTTTCCACCAGCTTAAAGTGGAGATAGGATCGGATGCAAATGGTACATGCGGCACGGAACCGAGCCATATGCGTTCTGAAACTGACTTCGATATCACTCGAGGTGTCGGGCTATGGATGGCACGGGAAGCCAAAAACAGGAATCAAGATCTCATTTTGGACGCAATCAGATGGGGTACTCCGGCATGGTTAACGAACAACGTTAAAAAATACACCTTTTATAAAAACTTCCTTCAGGGAGCAAAGGACGAATTCAACCTTGATTTCGACTTTCTCGCCCCGGATGAAAATGAAGGATCGTTCAGCAGAAACTGGGTCGTCAATACGCTTCGTCCCGGATTGGATAATGATGGTTTCGCATCCGTAAAACTGACCGGAGCGGACAGCACCACTGACTGGAACATCGCTCCCATGGTCTGCGGTGACGCAGGCCTAAAGAATGCTCTTTATGCAATAAACGTTCACTACAAGCAAGACAGCCCCGATAATGCAAAAACCTGTGGTCTTCCAATCTTCGATAGTGAAGATATAGTCGCTTACAGGAACAAATTCTCTTCAGCTCTGGATATGGCATACAAGATCATCAGATCCTACGCGTCCGGTCGCATGGTTCAGTATGTCATGCATCCGATCATCGAGGCGATTTACGACAATGTCCCTTACACATACAAAGGCATTCTCGCAGCTGCTCATCCTTGGTCCGGATACTATAAGATTGAACCGTCTCTTTGGGTGGTCGCTCAGTTTACCCAGTTCATCGCCCCTGGTTGGCATTACATCGACAGCGGGTGTTCAAGTGGAAAAGAACATAGCTATCTGACCCTTAAAGACTCTTCGACAGGAGACTTCAGTATCATTCTCCTCAACAGAAGCTCCTCCTCTGAAACATTCGATCTTGTTCTTAACAATTTCAATGCCGACACGCTTCATATCTGGCAGACAACGGAAGAGTCACAATTCATCAATCTGCCTGATCTGCCTGTTTCACATAATGTCGCATCCATCACTCTTCCACCAAATTCGATCTGCACTTTGACAACGACAACCGGTCAGACCAAGGGGCGGCCTTCACATACGATACCGAATGAAACCACATTCTCCCTTCCGTATGTTGAAGACTTCGAATCTTATCAGGTCGGCAAACAGCCCAAATATACAGTGGATCAATCCGGTGCCTTTGAAGTCGCTCTGGGTGGCAAACATGGAGGGAAGTGTCTCAGACAATTGATAACTCATACGTCGAAACCGATTGATTGGGAAAGAAGGGCGACACCTTCTCCCTATACGATCATAGGCGGACAGGAACTCAAGAACTACGTTACGAGTTTCGACTTCTTTATGGAAGACATAGTAAACTCGGATTATGAAGGGTATGTCCTCATTGGCGCCAGATGCAACTTCTCTCCTACGGGCGACGTTCCGGCTGAATGCTACAACCTGAGGCTTTTCCATGATGGCAGATGGGAACTGCGAAGTGCTGCGTTTATTCTTCAGAGCGGTTCGGTATCTACCTTCTCGCTTAACACGTGGCATAATTTGAAGATCAGTTGCAATGATTCTCTTATCAGTGCATATCTGGACAACGTACTTCTTGCCAAGGTGATGGACTTTGAATATCCCAGCGGGCATGTTGAAATAGGTTCCGGCTACAACAATGTCAGATACGACAACTTCAGGATTGAAGCAATTGATTCACCGACCCCTGTAGAATGCCAAAGATTCAAGGAAATCGATAACCGCATTGAATATATTGGTGCTTGGGCAGAATCTGGAAGTGATGCAAGAAATTATCACAGAACTCTGCTGACAACTTCAAATGCGGGAGATGAAATGCATTTCTCCTTTAACGGTACAGCTGTGAGCATTCTTGGAGTGAAAGATGTTGACTGTGGATTAGCCGACATATTTCTTGATGGTTCTTTTGTGGAGACAATCGATACATTTGCCGATTCAAGAAAATACAGGAAAAGTTTGTTCTCTGCATATGGTCTTGAGGTGGGCAACCATGATGTACGGCTGGTTGTAAAAGGCTTGCATTCCATTGATTCCACTGGAAACACCATCAATGTCGACGCTGTTGAAACAATCGGTGGAAGTGGACTTATCAGCACGGCGCATTCCCCAATCCCAACAGAAACAGTCGCAAATACAGACCTACATATTTCTGATTTCAATTCAGAAGTAATAGGAGAAAAACCTGTCGGGCGAACAATTTTAGAAGCCGGCAGCACTTCATGCGGAACATCTTCCGTAGATAGGACACAGACAACACTCGGTTCAAAGATGTTACCCCTTAAACAGGGAACATTACATATCAATGATTCTCATTTGACTTTCAAGCAATAGGAGGAAAAGTTATGAAGAAATTATTAGTTGTTCTTCTTGTTCTGGTAATGGCAATGACTCTCTTTGCTCAGGCTTCAAAAGAAAAGCCCACCACACCAGTAACAGATGAGGACCCCTTCAAGGACTATGTAGAACTCATCATGTACAGCTCAGGTTCATCCGGACAGGACAAGAATCTGGTCATGGAAAAGTTCAATGCCCTGCTCAAGGAAAAGTGCAATACCACAATCAACGTGACATGTCTTGGTTGGGACAACTACAGGAACCAGTATCAGCTGATTCTTACAACAGGGGAGCCGGCCGACCTTATGTACGTCAACCCCAGTCTCTATGGTCAATATGCACCAACTGGGGCATTCACAGATGTCACAGAGCTCTTTCCTAAGTTTATGCCTACAGTCTACAGCTACTTCTCAGAAGGACAGATCGCTCAGGCGAAGGTCAATGGAAGCCTCTATGAGATTCCATCCCATGAATCCAATTTTGGTCAGAATGGGATCTTCTATCGTCAGGATCTTGGCGAAAAGTATGGCGTTTCCACAATTGACAGCATCGAGTCATTCGAAGCATATGCTGACGCGATTGTAGCGAATGAACCTGCAGTCAGAGTCATCGATGGCAACCCGGAACAGGCTCTTTTCCAGTTCTTCAAAGCTTACTATGGTTTTGAGGCCATTGCAGGTTCTACATCATCAATCATCATGGTCAAAAGCATGGATGACATCCACAACATCATTGCATACCCATTTACAGACGAATACGTCGAATGGGCAAAGAGGATGAATACATGGGCAAAGAAAGGATACTGGAGCAGCAACGCACTATCGTCCACAATGGATCCATGGAGCAGCATTCAGGTTGGAACCAGTGCAATCACACAGGCCAATGCTGATGGTGCAAAGAGCATGATGAAAAACATGGCAACAAAGGTTCCTCAGGCCAAGTGCGCCTATTGGAGCTTTGCTGATCTCACGGGCTACTCATTCGTCAACCCCATCACTGAAAATGGCTATGCGATTCCAACCTCATCTCCAAATGCGGAAAGAGCGCTCAGAGTCCTTGAAATCATCAAGACCGACCAGCAGCTCTTTGATTTTTGGATGTATGGCATCGAAGGCCGTCACTTCAGCCTCACACCAGAAGGCAATCTGATTAGGCCCGCAGTCGGTGTTGATCCTGCTACAATCAGCACGCATTCCATGAGTGGTGCCCAGTATGCAATGAGAGTCAGCAACCTCATGAGAAATGATGCTGATGTCTGGGAAGGTTATCCAGCCCTCATGGATTATCTCAAATCCATCGCTGTCCTCAACAAGTTCGGCTCCGTGTCCCTCGACTACACCGCGGTACAACCAGAACTTGCGGCTGTCAACCAGGTTGTCCAGCAGTATGGCCTCCCAATCAACATCGGTATCGTTGAAGATGTTGATACTGCGATTGCTGAATATAGAAAGCAGCTGAAAGCAGCTGGTGTTGAGCGCCTTCTCAAAGAAGTCTCCAGACAGATGGAAGACTACTACAAGAGGAACAACATCAACTGATTTGTTTTAGCCATCGTATGCGCACTTTCAGGAAATACTTGGAAGTGCGCATTTTGTGATTTACAGTATTATCAGATGAAGCCTACACGCCTGCTCATTCTATTCATCATTGGTGTCTTTTTCATGGTGGCCATATTGGTCTCCGGCTTTATTCTTGTCTATGAAAAGACCACAGAAAAGCAATTGATGACCTATGGCCAGATGACGCTCGATGGCAGTGCCTTCTACGTAGATTCCATGATGGAGTCTACGAAGAATCTCCTGGACAACATAAGCTTGGATGCAGACGTGTCCATATTGCTCAATTATGAGGATGTATCTGCCAGCAATCTACTGACCGGACTGAGAAGACTCTACAAATATGAGTCATCCAGTTATTTTATTGATTCCATTTACATATTCAACAGACGGAACAGCACGGTATACGTATCATCTCCGTATCTTCCTGAAGCAGTCTACCCCATTTCCACATTTCCGGATTTCGATGCCGCAGCTATTCTCAAGGACTATTCCAGCCTCAAAAATATGGTTCCCCTATTCCGCACATACAACACATTCTTCCCGAGTGTCGATGCAATCCCCTATATAAGCTTCATACGTTACAATGCCCTCGTAAAAGGAAATGAATCCAATGTCATCATGGTCAACCTTAGACAGGATATTCTTTCAAACCTTATGACTGGTGACAACAAGACAAGCGGAGGAGTCCTTCTTCTTGTAGACGGAGAAGGTTCCAGCATGATTATTGCAGGCAATAGGGAATTCCCGATCCAAGACCTGACTTCTTCCATCATGGATAGACTGGAAAAGAGCGAGGATAACTTTACCTTCAAAGCGAATGGAAGCAAGTACATCGTCTGTACCACGGATGTTCTTGGAGGGAATGCAAAGCTTTTATTCGTAGCGGATGAACGTGTTATCGCCTCAATCACAAAAACAAAAGGGTATGGAAACTCCATAATCCTTCTCGGTCTGGCTTTTATTATCATCTTGGCTCTATGTATCTTTTTCCTCAGACGTATCTGGCTCTATTCAATAGCTCAGCTTGAAGCAATAAGGAAAGCCGATGAAGAAAAACAAACGCTATTGGAAGCAAGCAAGAGAAGCAGAATTCTCTCCTATCTTCATTCGGATACAACGATAGAAGATACCGACATCTTCAAGGATAAGCCGGAACAGGTGTTGCTGATTATCATAGCTCTTGATTACTACTCTTCGACAATAATGGAAAGGTTTGAGAATGGCTCTGAAAGAAATACTCTTAAGACCAACATTTTGACAAGCTTTTTGAGTTCTCTCGATGGACAGAATATACTCTTTTCAACGTATGAAAATGATGAAAAATGCATTATTTGCCTGAAACCTTCAGTATTACAGGAAACAATCGAAAAAGCGAAGAATACAGTGGAAGAATCTTTCAGAATATCAACGACAGTGATCATTTCAAAACCGTTGGACTTGGAGTCCATCCAAGATACCTATGACTATCTTTGTCAATGTTTATCTTACAGACTTCTGCTTGGCCCAGGAAAGACCTTAACTATGCCCATGCTGGAGGAGCAGGAAATGACAACCTACTCCATCCCGGATAATAGCCTCAAACATCTGATAGAAGAAATACTGAAGCTGAACATACCGGAAGCACTGACGTTTCTAAAAGCAATTCTCAGTGGTATTTCTTCCGGTTCCTATAGGAGCTCACAACTATGCCTCGTAAACCTTGCTGTAGCTTTGGACGACGCTTTCAACAGGCTGCAGATCAACAATGGAATTGACACCCCTGTATCGGGTTTATTGATCTACAGAATTCTCAAGATGGAATCCATCCAAGAGATATATGCAACCATCGAAACCATGATGTACCAGATGGAACAAGCCATTCTTCAAAACAAAAACAACAGGCAAGCCGAATTGATCAACGATATCATAACCATCACCAGAGAAAAGTATTGTGAACAGGATTTCTCGATCAACACCGTTGCGGATGAACTAGAAATGAACGCTGCATACCTTGGGAGAATCTTCAAAAAAGTAACCGGAAGCACTTTCAGCGAATTCGTCTTGACCGAAAGAATGCAGGAGGCTTGCAGGCTACTTTCCTCGACGGATGAACCAATTGATAGTATTGTAAGCTTAACTGGATTCAACGATACACCTTATTTCTACAAGCTTTTCAAGCGTATTAATGGGTGTACACCTTTTCGCTTCAGACAAGAAAACAAGCAGAATTCACTTTAAAGGATGTAGTAATTTAAAATTGAACGATCCACTGTGGGAACCTTACTCTCATCCAAAAACATCTTTCATTCCGCGCTAAACGAGATCAAGACCAAATGTAATGCAGTTGTAGAAAGACAGACCTATGATGAAGACCAGAAGAACCATGAAGAGCTTGTCCACAGCCTGGTTGTCCATCTTTTTGCTGAGCGTTCTGCCGATCGTCGCACCGACGACGCCAAAAATCATCATGAGGACCATCAATGTCCAGCTGATGTCCGGAATGCCTGTAATACTTGTGGAGATGAAGGACAAGCTCTGTGAGAAGAAGATCGCCAGCAGGGAATTGAACGCTGCCGTCTTTGTGTCCATGGAGAAGAAAAAGGAGAGGATCATCAGGTTGATGGGACCGCCGCCAATTCCGAGGAAGGAGGAAAAGATACCGAGAACGGAGCCCGCGATGAAA
>JBMNUR010000067.1:0-11358 GCA_050946395.1 Peptococcales bacterium | reverse complement strand
CAACCTTATTCGCAAAGTATTGATCGCATTGAGTATAAGGATACTTTTATCTTAAACCAACGGGGGGATGGGAGCCTCTACTTTGTTAGCGGTAAACGTGAATACATAAATAATCACCTTGTGAGTATTTTAGGCGATCATCAACGATTTGCTAAAATCTCGGGCTTTGATGGCAAACTTGATGCACTTTCCATGCTTGGTGAAACGGATGGTAGGCTGATTTTTGCCTATACTCCCTATGAAAAAGGAAAAACTGCTGCTGTGCTGCTGATAAATCCTGAAACTATGACCGTGGAAAAGTGGCTGGATATAAACGAGGAATTTGAGTCCACGGATGTAAGTCTAAAAGGAGAAAAGATAATAATCCGGTTAAGTGACAGGATAGTGCTTGTGGATAAAGATCTTGAAAATTACGAGGATATTTCCTTACCAAAAAGTGTTACAAAAAAGATAAACCGGGAGCCTAAATACAATAAAAATAATAACCCTCTGGTTTTTTTCGGGGGATACGATATATCAAGTGACAGAACAAAATATGTATATTCCGATGAAGTGGGCTTAAAACTCTATAATACCGTTGATGATAGTGAAAAGCTGCTATCGAAAACTGTGCCTATTACCAACAGCGACCTTTTAGACAATTCTTTTCATTGGGAGCCTCGCTTTGTGGATAATGATAATAAAGTAATCACTACCATGACGGGCTATGAAGGTGCACTGGGCTATACCCTTTATGACCTTAATAGCGGAATTCAAAAAAACTTGCATATGGGTACTTACTCTTCAACTGGTTTTATCCGGTATGACACCGGGCTGTTGGAAATCAATAATTATATCCAAGATGAGAAAAATCAAACCGGCGATTATAAAACGTTGTATTTGGATTTTAAAACAGGGGAAATTCAGGAAATTCCTCTTGAGGACCCTGGCGATACAGGGTATATAGTTATGTCAGATCAACTTTACGTTGGTCAGAATTTTGCCGCCTTTATTACCTCTAGGAACGATAACATTGACTATACCAACAATGTGAACTATATTAACCGCTTGAACCTGAAAACATTACAGGTGGGATCTAAACTAATAACCGTGAAGGCTGCCGGAACTCATATTCTTGGTGTATTGTCTGACGGTCGCATATTATTTTGGTATAATCTTAATCCCAGCGAGAATGGGATATGTATAACAAAATAAAGAAGAGTGGGTCCTAAATTAGATATTCAACTGTCAAATTCCCCTGGCCGGGAGATAAGCTTTCTAGCCTTAGGCGAAACAAGTAAAAGTCCCTTTGTCATTTTACCTCTGTCAATACAGTTCTAGGGCAATAGGACAATGATCACTGCCTAAAACCTGGCTATGAATTTCGGCAGTTTTAATTTTTTCCTTTAGATTATCTGAGACAAGAAAAAGGTCAATTCTCCAACCAATATTCCTTTCTCTGGCTCGAGCCATATAGCTCCACCAGGTGTAGGCTTCTTCTCGGTCGGGGTATAAATACCGGAAAGTATCAACAAAACCGGTATCGAGTAACTCTGTCAATTTACCTCTTTCTTCATCGGTAAATCCTGCATTTCTCCGGTTAGTATTAGGATTTTTTAAATCAATTTCTTGATGGGCAACATTAAGATCACCGCAAAGGATTACCGGTTTCGAAGTTTTAAGATTATTTAAGTAATTTTTAAATTCCTCTTCCCATACCATCCGATAAGACAAACGGGTTAAGCCACGCTGAGAATTAGGGGTATAGACAGTTACCATATAAAAATCAGGATATTCCAGTGTAATGACCCGACCTTCTTGATCGTGTTCTGCTTTACCTATTCCATAGGCCACATTCAAAGGCTCTATTTTAGTAAAAATAGCAGTGCCGGCATAGCCCTTCTTTAGGGCATAATTCCAGTATTGATAATAACCTTCTAGTTCTAGGTCAATTTGACCTTCTTGCAGCTTAGTCTCTTGAATACAAAAAATATCTGCATCCACCCAATTAAAATATTCCATAAAGCCCTTTCGGAGACAGGCTCTTAGTCCGTTTACATTCCAGGATATCAGTTTCATTTAGATTACTCCTTTATGAGAAAATTATATATTGAAGTTAATTTTATATCCTTCCAACGGTTATGACAAGAAAAACAATTACCAAAATAGTGTTCCTACTTGAATCAAGGGTTTACTATTTGTTGCAAAATATATACAATGATAAATATTAGGAAAATATTCCACAAAGTTTGATATTTTCCATTTTAAATCGACATAGAAGTAAACATATACAGCTTGGGATTCTATAATAGTCAGTAATAAAAGATGACCCTGGAAGGTCTCAGAATGTAGACAAACTCCATATTTATCAACGTTACGCTGGCTCAGACAATTTTATTGTGAATGAACTCAACGGCTTCAGGAATTAGCAAAACTCACCTTCGGTTCAAACAGTTGCAAATTCTGGTCTTCAGCAGTCTGCGTTCTTTTTATCTAAACTCGCCAAATACTTCACTTAGCCTAAATGAAAGAAAAAGTTTTAGGTGGCATAAGTGCAACTAGGGCTTTCGCTTAAAGCTAAGCAAAAGCCAAGTTTTACTAATGATAAAATTATATGGATTTTGCTTTGAATAACTTTGTCAACAGGCTGATGACCCTGGAAGGTCTTGGTTTATTTCATAATTCCAGAAAAAAACCATAATATTAATAATACACAAATTTGGCTAGTAAATTGAATTTTTTAAGATACGTAATCCAATGGTAGAGAAGAAAAATTTAAAAGATTGATGGAAGGGGGGATATAGTGAAAAACTATATCACAAAGGTAATTATCTTCGTTAATATAATACTACTAGTATCTTTTGGGGTTATTCTGCTTAATATGCAGGGCCTTGTTTCTTTTTCCCATCAAGAAGAAAAAAACTCTACCATCTTATTAGAAAAAGTAGAAGATTTAAGTAATTTGGCAACGGTAAAATATAATTATCATGAAATAGTGGATTATTCGGACATCATTAAATTCGGAGAAATGAATTTGCCTTTTAGCTTGGGGGGCAAAAAAATTCTAATAACTTATCGGGCTTATGTTAACGGAGGATGTGAATTTATCGATCTTGAAGAAGTGAGTCAAGACTACATAAAAGTCTATTTGAGCAAGGGTCAGATTTTTGATAATGTTCTTATTTTAGATAGTGTTAATATCTATGATATGCAAGAGGGTATTTTTAATAAATTCAAGATTATAGACGACACTTCTTTAATAAATGAGAATATGCAAAAATACTTGGAGGAAAATAAAGAGGAAATAATTTTATCTGCAGAGAAAAATGCCGAAAAAATCTTAACCAATTTCTTGCAAACATTGGGATATACGAGTATAGAAATTATTTTTCAATAAGATGTGTTATACAAAAATAATCGAAAGCGCATATAGAAGGCGCTTTCGATTATTTCTATCTAGTGCTAATAATAACCTGTGTACCATAATTCCTTTGTGGCTTTAATCTTCAGTAAAGGGTTGTTCTTCAACTATTTTACTGATTTTATTTTTTTCGTTTACAAATATAACTGTAGGTCGGTGATCTATACATTTATCCTCCGGCAGACAAGCATAGCTGATTATGATTATATTATCTCCCGGTTGGACCAAATGAGCGGCGGCTCCGTTTAAACAGATTACACCGGAACCAGGGGGACCAGGTATAACATAAGTTTCCAGGCGAGAACCATTGTTATTGTTTACAATCTGTACTTTTTCATTAGGTAAGATATCGGCGGTCTTTATGAGTTCACTGTCAATGGTGATACTTCCCACATAATTAAGATTGGCTTCTGTTACCGTAGCTCGATGTATTTTGGATTTCATCATAAATCGATACATAGCTACCTCACCTCCAGAAGAAGATTGTCAATAAGCCGGGTTTTGCCAATGCGTACTGCAAGGGCAACTACCACGCTTCCTTTAATTTCAGTCATGGGTGCCAAGGTTTGAGCATCACAAATCTCAATATAGTCAATTACTGCTGAAGGCTCTTGTAGTATCCTTGTTCTCATGGCTTCCAGGATAGCAGACACTTTATTTTCACCATTTTCATACATATGCCGGCATATTTGTAGTGCCTGATATAGGCAGAGAGCTTCCTGCCGCTCGCCGGGGGAAAGGTAATTGTTTCTGGAACTCATCGCCAGGCCATCGGCCTCCCTTTTAATAGGAACAGTTTCAATTTGAACAGGGATATTGAGGTCAGCCACTATCCGTTTGATGACCTGAACTTGCTGATAATCTTTTTGCCCAAAGTATGCTCGGTCAGGTTGGATAATATTGAATAGCTTGGTGACCACAGTTGCTACTCCCGTAAAATGTCCAGGTCGCGATGCACCACATAATACTTCCGTTACCCCCTTTACATCCACAACCGTAAAAGGTGGATACTGAGGATATATTTCTTCAGGGTCGGGATAAAAAACCACGTCTATGCCTGTTCTTTCAGCTAGGCGACAGTCCGCCTCAAGGTCACGAGGATAGGTGGCAAAATCTTCTCGAGGTCCAAATTGCAAAGGGTTGACAAAGATACTCATAACTACTGCATTATTATTCTCCCTGGCTTGCCGCGCCAAGCTAAGATGCCCTTCATGAAGATAGCCCATAGTAGGAACAAGACCTATGGTATGACCCGCCTTTTTTTGATTGGCAATCCAGTCCCGCATTTGTGCAATAGTTTTTAATAATTCCATCTAATCACCTCTGTAATAAACTTTAGGTATGTTCTCATTTTGCCATTTCACTATTTGCCATCAATTGTCTTGTGAATCTCGTTTTAATTTAGTAGAGGTCCTTGACCAACTGTAAAGGGTGGTCTGCCGTTAATTAAATAAAAGACCTTCTGGACGCAAAAATCCAGAAGGTCATTAAATCCTTGCAACCCAAAGCAAGGAAATTATCGTTCCTTTTCCCTTCCGTCTCGGTCCTATTGATGGCTCCAAGCGGCTTATTCTTTTGTAGTTTTGGTTTAGCTCAAGCATATGTTATTGCAGCTCCCAGCGGGATGCCGCTTAACTGCTTGTAGTTAAACCCCATGTTTAGGTTTCATTGTAACATCGGTTTTAGTATTGCACAAGATAAATTTCTGGCAGGCTCTTTTTGGAATAAAAGCCATAAGATGAAATATTTAAGGTGATTTCCCTTGGGGGAGGTATAAGTCACCTCTTATCTGCCCTCTTTATAACCAAAATGCTGGGCAATTTGGAGGTAGGTAGGCATTTCTACTTTATACTTTTTCCCAAGTCTTACTATGTTAAAAATAATTTGATCTATCTCATTATTTTTATTAGCTGCTAAATCTTTTTGTAATGAGGCTGTTGTATCAGGTGTAAAACCATCTATAATTTTTAGATGATCAATAAGTAAATCACTTTCAAAATAAATATTCATAGCATTTGCAAGTGCCTTTATTTCTTTAACCAAGGAAATAAAGGTATTTCGAAAGACACCCTCTTTTTGAAAATCCTTAGCTGGAACATTATGAAAAGCACCTGCGCTTGCATAGGCAGAGGTAAATGAAAATTTTCTAAAGGTATCCCGTTTTATATTATTTGAAAGAATAACATCTATTCCACTATCCGCAATATCATTTTTTATAGCCTCTAATAACTTATAGTGAACTGGTTGAGACTCCCGTGCACCAAAAACCAGAGTAAAAAGAGGATTAAGCTGAACAATTTCCCCAGGATTAGAAATGTAGGAATTAACATAGACACATCCATCTAAAAAGGTAATATTCGGCATCAGTTGTTCTAAGGCATCACCTATTGCAAATGCATTTAATACAGGAATAACAATGGTCGTGTCATTAGAAGCCTTTTTTATAAGTGGAATTATCTCCTCAACAGAATACGCCTTGATACATAAAAAGATAACATTAACCTTTTCCGTAAATTCATCGGCAGTATATGCCTTTATCTTTTTAATTTTTACTTTTCCTATACGACCGGAGTGCAGAACCAGGCCTTTTTCCCTAAGTGCTTTTAGGTGGTTTCCTCTAGCAATAAAGGAAACATCTTTTCCTTTTAGTGCCAAAAAGCCACCTATTGAACCGCCGGTACCACCTGCACCAATTACTAAGTATTTCATAACCAAAGCTATCTCTCCACCTCTTTGTTATAATTAAATATTTATATTATATCATAAGAATTTTTCTCAAACTGAATTTTTAGCTTCCTTGTTTGCTTAAAAGGCTCGTTAGGACTACAATTGCTTTTCTATGTAAAATTATAATAGGTACTTTCTAAATTGAAAACAATTGCAATAAATTATAAAATGTTATATTATTAAAACAAATTGTTAAATATTTACTCCGAGCTAAATTTTCTACGGCTCTTGCTAGGAATGTTTAGCCAATGGGTAGAGCGGGAAACCGCGCTGCCTTCCATGTTTGAAAAGGAGTGCCGACAAGCTTATTTCTAGCACTTCTTTTTTAAGGAGGTGCTGTTTTTTTACCTAATTATCTACATAAGTCTCAGAAGTAGAGACTCTACTGCTTGTAAAAGCTAAGATTTTTGATTTACAAGTGAATAGAAATTTTAATAAGTTTCAGTAAGGAAGAGATAATTATGTTAAGAAAAACTACGTTATTTGTGCTAATGGTCATGATAGTTATGACCTTTTCCGGCTGTCAATCCAATGAAGTATCGAGCAATAATCCCAATGCCAGGGAGATAACCGATCTAGCGGGAAGAAAAGTTACTATACCGAACTACCCGTCTCGGATTGCGGCAATGACGGGGCCTTCCTATGAGATGGTATTTATGTTGGGGGGTCATGACCGTACTGTTATGGTTAAAAGTGGCCATACTACAAACTATCCTTTAGCACTACTTACTAATCCAGAATTAGCTAATTATGAAGGTATTGGTGCTAACCCTAGCTCTGCAGTAAACATAGAGGATTATCTTAGTCGACAAATAGATATGGTTATTTATTATAACAATGATAATGAGCTTAAAAAGTTTGACGCGGTGGATATTCCTGCAGTTGTGTTAACCTTAAACACCAATCCTATCACTTCCCTGGAAGATGTTATGTCCCAGACTTTAGATGAGTATATACATAATTCCACTATCGCAGTAAAAACATTAGCTGAGATTTTAGGTGGTGACTCAATTGCGGAAGCAGAAGCTTGGGAAAAATATTGTACCGAAAAACTAAAGATGCTCTACGAACGTACTCATCTCTTAAGTGATGATCAACGCAAAACTGTTTACTGGGGAAATACCTGGGGTGAAAATATTCTTGCTTCCTATCCACAAACTAACCTTGCTTATCAGATTTGGCTTTGTGGTGGCAAATTAATTGGGCCTGACTCTGGAAATGGCAATTTCCCGGAAGTCACCAAGGAACAATTGTTTGACTGGGATCCCGAGATTATTTTAGTGGACAACCATGGTAATTATCCGGAATTGGTTATCAGGAGTATGTATAAAGAAAATTCTATCTGGTCATCCTTAAGTGCTGTCAAAAATGAAGAGTTACACCGTATTCCTGCGGGCATTTTCTTTATGGATAAAGGAACCACCAATACCCTAATGCTTCTCTGGCTGTCAACAATAATTCAGCCTGAATTATTCTCTGATATAGATATGATTGAGGAAATTAAATATTATTATCACGAGTTTTACGAGTTCGATCTTACTGATGAAGAGGCACAAAGGGTACTTGATGGATGGTATGAGCGACATGGGAATGAACCAGATTTATGATTAATAACTCTAGGGCAACAATAGCCGAATTTAATATTAACGATATTGAAAAAAAACCATCCAAGCTTCAATGGTTAATAATGTTTATTTTTCCGGTATGTCTTTTCATTATTTCGCTCTTTTTAGGTCGTTACCAGGTTCCACCGGAGCAAGTATTCCATATACTTGGCCAAAAACTGTTTCATTTACCAATTGACACTTATTGGAATGAAACTGTAGAAACTGTAGTAATTAAAGTACGTTTACCCCGAGCTATTATGGCAGCCTTGATTGGAGCCGGTCTTTCTGCATCCGGAGCTTCTTTCCAGGGGATGTTTCAAAACCCGTTAGTTAGTCCGTTTATTCTTGGTGTTTCTGCCGGTGCTAGTTTTGGTGCCGCCATTGGTTTGGTTTTTGAGTTACCTTCCCTTGGTATTCAGGGCCTTGCTTTTCTTTTTGGTCTAATAGCGGTGTTTATCACTTACATTATGGCCCATATTTACAAGGTTACGCCGATTTTGATGCTTGTACTTTCCGGTATGGTAGTATCAGCTTTCTTTCAAGCCATGCTATCATTAATTAAGTTTATAGCAGATGGTGATGAAAAACTCCCTGCTATTACTTTCTGGTTGATGGGTAGTTTAGGAAGCGTTGGTCTTAAAGATTTAGGTATTGCAGCTATTCCAATTTGTATTTCTATGGTTGGGCTATTTTTAGTGCGCTGGAGACTAAATGTCTTATCAATGGGTGATAGGGAATCTCGGGCACTAGGTATTAATAATGAGAGAATTAAACTATTTATTATTATTTGCACAACAATTATTACTTCAACAGCTGTAGCATTTTGTGGTATCATCGGCTGGGTGGGACAGGTCATTCCTCATTTTTGCCGGATGATTGTTGGCCCGGATCATAAAGTACTTATTCCGGCAACTATGCTTGTTGGAGCCGGATATTTGATTATGATTGATAACCTCTGTCGTTTATTAAGCGCAACGGAAATTCCTTTGGGCATCTTAACCGCTGTAATCGGTGCCCCTGTCTTTGCTTATTTATTACGCAAGACCAAGGGGGGGTGGAACTGATGAGCATTAAACTTTCCGTCAAAAATGCTAGCTTCGGTTACACTGATTGTGAACCGGTTTGGGAAAATATTAATATCGATGTTGAGGAAGGCGAATGCCTATGTCTCCTCGGACCAAACGGTTGTGGTAAAACTACCTTATTTAACTGTATTATTGGCAATTATCCTCTTAAAACAGGGTCAATTTTCGTAAATGGGAAAAGTATCAAAGAATTTTCTATCAATGAACTGGCTAAAACCATGGGTATTGTGTTTCAGGAGCATACTGCACCTTTTCCATATTCTTCATTAGAAGTGGTTCGAATGGGCCGAACTCCCCATCTGGGTTTATTTGCCTCCCCTTCAAAAGAGGATACCGCATTAGCTTATAGCATCATGGAAGAAATGGATATTGCCCATTTGGCGTCTAAGAGTTATACCCATATTTCAGGCGGTGAACGGCAACTGGTGCTAATTGCTCGAACACTCTGTCAAAAGCCGGAAATAATCCTATTTGATGAGCCTACTTCCCATCTGGATTTCAAGAATCAAGCTTTGGTATTACATACTTTAAAAAATCTCTCTAAGAAGGGCATGACTATTGTGATGACAAGCCATTTTCCCAATCATGTCTGGAAGATTGGTACTAAAGTTGCTTTATTAGGCTATCGAGGTATGGTAGCTCAGGGCACGGTAGAGCAAGTAATGAATGAAGAAAATCTAAGCAAGGCTTATGGAGTGGAAATCAAAATTTATGACGCAAAATCGGGGAATAAACATACCCGTTTTTGTGATCCTGATCTGGAAGAATAATAGACTAAAGATTTTCCTGAGGAGGAATTAACAATGAAAAAAGTATTAATATCTGTGTTATTAATAATAACAATGTTGTTTACTTTGACTGCTTGTAATAGTGATAACGCTCCACCGGAAAAACAAGATGTTTCTGAAGAAAAAGCCAAAGATGCAGCTGGTGCTAATACAAATGCCCCAGAAGGTGAAAAGAAACCAAACTACAAAGAAACAATGGTACCTTACGATCAGTTGCCGAAAGCTAAACGTATTATAATGTTACAAAACAGTCTCAATTTTTCCCGGGAAGGTTTTTATACTGCAGATAGTAAGCCTGTAACCGAGGAAATTGAATATCAGGGTAAAACTGTAACAGCTTACTCCATGAGTTATCCACTAGCTTTCCTTACTAACGAAAGTACAAGTGATATTAAAATCACCAAGAACGACGGCAGTTCCCAGTCTATTACTTACGAAGATTTTGCCGGGCTTTATGTGTTAATTGACTTTACTTCAGATGCTCCTCCCGTATTTTATAATCCTAAGAGTGGTACCGAAATAACTGACTTTCTTTTTGCTACTACCGAAGGAGGAGAAGCTATTTATTCAGTTGTTAGTGACTCTATTTATAATGCTGGTGAAGTTATTGCTAGTGTTGGATGGGATACTGAAATACCCTATAGATTTATTGCTACGGATAAATTCCATATTCCTGTTCAGCCGGCCGAAAATGCTAAAGGCGAAATTAGAGGTGCTCTCTCGGGTGCTATTAACGCTTCTTTCCCCGATATGCAAATAGCCGGTGGTAAACTTAATGATCTTCTTTTCATTCAACCTATGGAATAGGAGGAGAAAGCTGTTGATTATGGAAGAAGTATTGGCTGCTGCTGAACCGTATCTGGGTTCTAAGACAGTTAGTGATTTGGTAATCGGCATTTCTTTAATTGCCTGTCAGTTGGACAATGGTGATATCGGTGTTTCTTATGTGTTGCGAGAAGAACTGCCGAGAGGCTGTTCGAACTTTCCCTTTGCTCAACATGTCATTGGTAAACCAGCTTCGGTAATCGCCACATGGGCTATTTCCGGTGAAAATGCTTTGCAGAAAGCAGTAGGGACCGCCGTATTAAATGCTGCTTCCAGTGAACAGAATTTACCGGATGACACTTTAGCGGACCGCCCTTTTGGTGTTGAATTGCGTCCCACAGATACTGTCGGGATGGTTGGTTTTATTGGACCTGTAGTAAGGCAAATATCTGGGTCAGTCAAACAAATAATTGCCTTTGATAAAGGTATGTCTCTTGAGGAAAGCGAACTTCTATACCCGATGGCAAAACAGCCTGAGTTATTAGCGACTTGTGATATAGTTATAATAAGCGGTACTACTACTATTAACGGAACTATCGACGGTTTATTGAAAATGTGTAGCCAAGCCCGGGAGATTATAATGGTCGGGCCTTCAACCCCGATGATTATCCAAGGGTGGAAACATACCCCCATAACCCGGTTAGCAGGCTCTTTTTGGGATAAAAACCATAAAGATGAAATATTTAAGGTGATTTCCCTTGGGGGAGGCATAAGTACTATATCGAAATATATGCTTAAAAAAGCTGTAGCTATCAAGTAAAAAAATATAGACAGGTTGCATTTTTATGCACCCTGTCTATATTTGTGCGCCCAGCATGGGCGTAAACTAGTCGGTGAAAGTCCGATACGGGGGTTGATAGTGCCAACCGTTAGCTTAAGACAAGGGTGTCCATCGTGAGGTGGAATCTGAAGGAAGTCGGCGGCAA
>JBMNUR010000066.1:0-11385 GCA_050946395.1 Peptococcales bacterium | reverse complement strand
TCTACACGTGAATATTCCAAACTTTATGGTCTAAATAGAGAAAAATTGAAATTAGCCAAGGACAATGCACTGGTTATGCATCCGGGTCCTATGAATCGAGGAATTGAAATAACTGCGGATGTTGCCGAATCTATGCAAGCAGTTATTGAGGAACAAGTAACAAATGGTGTTGCAATTAGAATGGCTTTGCTATATGGCATGGGAGGAGGAAAATTTAATGTTGCTATTTAAAAATGGCTTTGTAGTCGACCCCAGTCAAAATATTTGTGAACAAAGGGATGTTCTGATAAAGGATGGTCACGTGGTGGAGTTAGCCCCTAATATAGATATTAATGATAGCCTAGAAGTGATCGATGTTAGGGAAAAAATTGTTATACCTGGTCTAATTGATATGCATGTCCATTTTAGGGAGCCAGGTTTTGAGCATAAAGAAACTATTTTAACCGGCTGTCAAGCAGCAGTTCGGGGAGGATTTACAGGAGTTGCTTGTATGCCCAATACCAAACCTACCGCCGATAATGAGGGAGTCATTGAGTTAATCTTAGCCAGAGCTAAAAAATATGATTTAGTAGATGTTTATCCCATCGCCTGTATTACTAAAGGCCAAGAAGGTAATGAATTAGTAGAATTTGCTATTTTAAAAGAATGTGGGGCTGTAGCTTTTTCTGATGACGGCTTTACTGTGAAAAATTCTGCCGTTATGCGTAGAGCGATGGACTATGCCAAAATGATGGATCTATTATTAATTAGTCATTGTGAAGATGAAGATTTGGTAGGTTTAGGGGTAATGCATGAGGGGTTAGTAAGTACCCAGTTAGGTTTGGCAGGCATTCCACCTGAGGCAGAGGAAATAATTATTGACCGTGATATCCGCCTGGCCGAATTAACCAAAAGTAGAATTCATATTGCACATGTTTCTACCAAAGGTGGGGTAGAAATAATTAGACGAGCAAAAAATAAAGGAATAAAAGTAACTGCTGAAGTTACCCCACATCACTTTTCCTTAACCCATGAGGCCGTAAGAGGCTATGACACAAATACCAAGGTCAATCCTCCCCTTAGGACCGATGAAGATGTGGAAGCTTTAATTAATGGCCTTAAAGACGGTACTATCGATTGTATTGCCACCGACCATGCTCCCCATGCCCGGGAAGAAAAAGAAGTAGAATATGATTATGCTCCTTTTGGTATCTCCGGGCTAGAAATAGCCTTACCTCTATCTTGGCAAAATCTATATCTTGCCGGATACCTGACATTGTCTGAATTAATCAGGGCTTTAAGTACCCGGCCCAGCGAAATTTTAGGTTTGGATAAGGGTTCTATAAAGCCCGGAAAAGTAGCTGATATAACCATAATTGACCCCCAGTTAAAACAAAAAGTAGACCCTAGTCGATTTGCTTCCTTGGGAAAAAACACACCATTTACCGGTTGGGAACTAACCGGTTGGCCGGTAATGACCCTGAAGGCAGGTAAAATTGTGTATCAAGGAAATTAATTCCCATTTAACATCTCAACCCGAAAGGAGAATTTCACTATGCCAAAAAACACAGACATCAAGAAGGTTTTAGTAATCGGTTCGGGTCCTATCGTCATTGGGCAGGCGGCAGAATTTGATTATGCAGGTACCCAGGCTTGTCGAGCATTAAAGGAAGAAGGAATAGAGGTTGTGCTAGTTAATAGTAATCCGGCCACAATTATGACTGATGAAAACATGGCGGATCGAGTTTATATCGAACCTTTAACTAAGGATTTTTTAGAAGAAATCATTTATACGGAAAGGCCGGATGGACTTTTAGCCACCTTAGGTGGTCAAGTGGGTCTTAATTTAGCCAAAGAATTAGCAGAAAGCGGAGTTTTTGAGAAAACTGGCATCAAACTTTTAGGAACAACATTGGAAGCCATTATTAAGGCTGAAGATCGGGAACTGTTTAAACAATTGCTAAAGGAAATAGATGAACCTATCCCGGAAAGCGGGATTGCCGAAAGTTTTCAAGAAGCACATCAGTTAGCACAAAAAATAGGATATCCTCTTATTGTCCGTCCTGCTTATACCTTGGGTGGTTCGGGCGGGGGCTTTGTCTATAATGAATCTGAACTTTATGAAATTGCCAGCAAAGGATTAAAATATAGTGCAATTAACCAGATATTAGTTGAAAAGAGTGTTAAAGGATGGAAAGAAATTGAGTTTGAAGTAATGCGTGATGCCCAAGATTCATGTATTGCAATTTGTGATATGGAAAATGTAGATGCCGTTGGGGTGCATACTGGTGACAGTATTGTGGTGGCACCCAATCAGACCCTTTCCCAAGAAGAATATGACCTCTTAAAAAACTCCTCCTTTAAAATCATTCGAGCTTTAGGCATCGAAGGTGGATGCAATGTCCAGTTTGCCCTAAATCCCCACAAACTAGAATATGTAGTGATCGAGGTTAATCCACGAGTGAGTAGATCTAGCGCCTTAGCTTCCAAAGCTACCGGTTTTCCCATAGCTAAGGTTACAGCTAAAATTGCTTTAGGATATCATCTAGATGAAATCCCAAATCCTGTTAATAAAAAAACTTTAGCTACTTATGAAGCCAATATTCCCTATACTGTAGTGAAAATTCCTCGCTGGCCTTTTGATAAGTTTCAAGGGGCTAATCGTAAGCTGGGTTCCCAAATGAAGGCTACCGGTGAGGTTATGGCTATTGGAAATAATTTTTCTATGGCTTTACAAAAAGGGATTCGTTCTTTAGATTTGGATACTAAGGATTTGCTAAGCCCTGAGTTTGCTCATCTAGAAAAAGAACAATTGGAAGCAAGGCTTATGTGTCCTGATGATGAACGCTTATTTTTACTAGGTGAAGCCTTTAGCCGGGATTATACTGTGGAAAAAGTTCATGAGCTTACGGAAATCAATAAGTTTTTCTTAGAAAAAATATCTGAACTTGTCCAATGGGAAAAAGAAATTTTACCCCAAAATCCCTTTAACCTGGACAAATTATATCAAGCTAAAAACTTGGGTTTTACAGATCTTCAGATTGCCAAAGCCTGGTGTGTTTCTGAAGAAGAAATAAAAATTTCAAGGGAAAAAAATCAGATTAAACCAGTTTATAAACAGGTAGACGTTTATTCGGCGGAAGAAAAAATTGCTCCTTATTATTACTCGAGTTTTAACACTGAGCTAACCAATTATCCAGGTGAAAATATTGATGATTCATTGAAGAAAGTCTTGGTTCTTGGGAGTGGCCCTATTCGTATCGGCCAAGGGATAGAGTTTGATTACTGTAGTGTTCACTGTTCCTGGGCTTTAAGAAAAGCGGGATATAAGTCGATTATTATTAATAATAACCCGGAGACAGTGAGTACTGATTTTGATACCTCCGATACTCTCTATTTTGAACCATTGACCTTGGAAGATGTGATAAATGTAATTGAAAAGGAAAAACCTTTAGGTGTTATTGCTCAATTTGGTGGTCAGACAGCCATCAACCTAGCCAAACCTTTACATGATAAAGGTATAAAAATACTAGGAACACAAGTAGAGGATATAGATGCAGCTGAGGACCGGGAAAAATTTGATCAGATTTTGGAAAACTTAAATATTCCCCGCCCAGCGGGAAAAACTGCCCGTACAGCCTTAGAAGCAGAAAAAATAGCTCAAGATTTAGGCTTTCCGGTTTTAGTTAGACCTTCCTATGTTTTGGGAGGGAGAGCTATGGAGATAGTCTATTCCCTTGAAGAATTAAAAGCGTATCTAGCAAATGCAGTGAAGATTTCTCCAGAACATCCGGTGTTGGTTGACAGATATCTTTTAGGTAAAGAAGTAGAAATTGATGGAATTTCTGATGGAAAAGATGTCTTAATCCCTGGGATTATGGAACAAATTGAGCGGGCAGGAGTACATTCTGGTGATAGTACAGCTTTGTACCCCAGTCTATCATTAACAGAACAGGATAAAACTAAACTTGTTGAATATACTAAGAGGCTGGCAGTAGCTTTAAAAATAAAAGGTTTATTAAATATTCAGTATGTTATTCATAATGGAGAAGTTTATGTTATTGAAGTAAATCCTCGTTCTAGCCGGACAGTGCCTTATTTGAGTAAAGTTTCCGGCATACCCATGGTAGATATTGCGACGCAAATAATTCTTGGTAAAACTTTAAAAGAGCTAGGATATGAAACAGGGTTAGTTGGAGCCAAAGACTTAGTAGCAGTGAAAATGCCGGTTTTCTCATTTAGTAAATTAATTGATGTGGAAACATCATTAGGACCGGAGATGAAATCCACAGGTGAGGTTTTAGGTATTGATAAAGATCTTAATAAAGCTTTATATAAAGCTTTGATTGGAGCAGGTTATGTAATTCCCCGCCGAGGTAAAGTATTAGCTACTATAGGGGACAAAGATAAAGAGGAGGCGCTACCCTTAATAAAGAGGTTAAGTTGCTTAGGGTTTAGTATAGTGGCGACTCAAGGTACTGCGGAGATGTTAAAGAAAAACGGTTTAGCTGTTGAGAAAGTTAATAAGATTAAAGAAGGTAGTCCTCATGTAGTTGATGTCATTAAAAAAGGCGAAATTGATTTAGTTATCAACACCTCTACAAGAGGAAAAATTCCCGATCGAGACGGATTTAGAATTCGTAGAGCGGCAGTTGAGTTTAATGTACCTTGTCTTACCTCCTTGGATTTAGTTCATGCAGTGGTTAAAGTACTTGAATCCATGATTCGTGTGAAACCGCTGCAACAATATTAAGGTAAGTGTGGTAGTGAACAAGTGAGTATGTGTGAAAAGATATTAGGTGAATATTTGGGGTGACTGTAGGGGCGTGCATTGCGCGTCCGAGGATTGGCTGATGGTCGACAGAAGATAGTCGATGAATGTTGTTACCGTAGGGGTGGGGGACCCTGTCCACCCTTCTGTAGAAAAGAACGAATAGACGAATTACGAGTAGACGAAAAGTCGAATTGAGGAATTAACGAAAGGAGACGAAATATGCAGGATAAATTAATAGTAGCTTTAGATAAGCCAAGTTTTAAAAGTGCCCAAGAATTGATATTAGAATTAGGTAATACAGTAAGCTTTTATAAGGTGGGTTTGGAGCTTTTTCTAAACACCCAGGGGGAAATAATTCGTTTTCTAAAAAATAAAGATAAAAGGATATTTCTAGATTTAAAATTTCACGATATACCTAATACTGTAGCTCAAGCTGCGAAATGGGCAACAAGCTTAGGGGTAGATATGTTTGATGTGCATGCCTCAGGTGGTAGTGAAATGCTTGAAAAAACCATGGAAATGGTAAGAAATACAGCAGCTCAAAATGGCATAATACCACCTAAAGTTATAGCCATTACAGTTTTAACAAGTTTTAATGAGGCAGGCTTTGCGGCCTTAGGTTCAAAATATTCTATTCAAGATGCAGTTTTGAAGTGGGCGGAAATTACTAAAGAGTCGGGATTAGATGGAGTAGTCTGTTCACCTTGGGAGGCCCAGGAGATAAAAGCCAGATGTGGGAAAAGCTTTTTAACCGTCTGCCCAGGTGTACGTCCTCAAGGTGCAGAAACCCAAGATCAAAAACGAGTAATGACACCTAGGGAAGCTATTAGTACTGGAGTAGATCATATAGTTGTGGGAAGGCCAATCAACCAGGCCCCTAATCCTCAATTAGCTGCAGAGAAGATAATTGAAGAAATGACAAAGATATGACTTTCATTACATTAACCAAAGACCATCGACTATAGACGGTTTCATAATACGAGAAGGGATTGATAATTTAAATGAATTTGGATAGACAAGAAATTTTGGATTTGTTACAAAAAACCCATGCCTTAAAAACAGGGCACTTTAAACTTACTTCTGGTTTACATAGTGAGCAATATGTACAATGCGCCTTACTTTTAAGGGAACCGGCCATTGCCGAAAAGGTTTGTAAAGCTTTGGCCCTTAAATTTAAAGATGAGGCACCCGAGATAGTTGTAGGTCCGGCTATAGGTGGAATAATAGCTGCTTATGAAGTAGCGAGAAGTTTAGATGTCCCTGGAATATTCGCCGAACGGGAAAATGGTAAAATGACTTTGCGGCGGGGTTTTAGTATAGAAAAGGGTCAAAAGGCTTTAGTCATCGAAGATGTAATCACTACCGGCGGTTCTTCTCAAGAGGTAGTTGAACTATTACAAAGCTTGGGGGCCGAAGTTCTTGGAGTTGGCTCAATTATAGACCGCAGTGGTGGGAAAACAAAATTAACAGTACCCTTTAAACCATTAATTAAGTTAGAAATTAACACCTATGAACCGGAGAAATGCCCTCTCTGCGCCAAAGGATTGGAGGTAGTGAAACCGGGGAGCAGGCAGGTGAGTGGGTAAATGTTGAAGTGCTTAAGTGTGAGGATAAATAAAAGATTATTTGTGGGTGAGTGAGAGAGTAGGCGAGAAAGGATGTGATTAACATGGTAGTTTCGATGAAGGCCAAAATATTAGAGAATACGCAAATTCTACCTCAATTTTACCTTTTACGTCTAGTTGCCCCTGAAATTGCAAACAAGGCGGTACCGGGGCAATTTGTGATGGTCAAGGTTTCCCAAAACTTAGATCCTTTTTTAAAAAGACCTATCAGTTTGCATAGGATTAATAAAGAATCAGGTACTATTGAGCTTCTTTATCAGGTAATTGGTAAAGGAACAAGTAATTTAAGTTTAATGAGTCAAGGTGAACTAGAAATAATTGGGCCATTAGGCAACGGTTTTTCCTGGGAAGAGAACCATAAAAGAGTAGCTTTAATTGGCGGAGGTTGCGGTATCGCTCCATTACTTGCATTAGGGGAAGAATTAGTTAAGCAAGGTAAAGAAGTACATGTCTTACTAGGGGCTCAGACAAAAGAAAAATTATTAAATGAAGTTGAATTTAAAAAATTAGGTTGTCATGTTCAAGTTGCTACTGATGATGGTTCTTATGGAAAAAAGGGTTTTGTAACGGAAATTTTTAAAGATTTGTTACTTACCACTACCCTTGATCAGATCTACTGTTGCGGCCCTTTTCCTATGACAAAGGATGTAATTAAGATTACCCAGGAAAATAACATCCCTTGTCAGGTTTCTTTAGAAGAACGAATGGCTTGTGGTGTAGGTGCTTGCTTGGGCTGTGTCTGTGAAACTAGAAGTAATGAAGGAAATTTAGCCTACCAAAGGGTCTGCCATGACGGCCCGGTGTTTGATGGGGATGAACTAGTCACCAGTCACTAATCACTTGACGGAAAACCTTTACCCAAAAGCAAAAGAGAGGTGAATCTAAATGGTTAATCTAACAGTAAACATTGCCGGGATAAAGATGAAAAATCCAGTTCTTACAGCCTCAGGATGTTTTGGCTATGGACGAGAATATAATGAACTTTATGATATTAGTAAATTAGGGGGCATTATGACTAAAGGCACCACTTTGGAGCCGAAACTTGGCAATCACCCACCTAGGTTAGCAGAAACTCCGGCAGGGATGCTTAATAGTATCGGGTTGCAAAACCCGGGTGTTGCCAAGGTAATTTCCGAGGAAATTCCTTGGTTGCGAAAGTTTGATGTAGCCACAATTGTAAATATCGCCGGATATTCAGTGGAAGAGTTTGAGGAATTGGCCCTGCGCTTAGATAGTGTAGAGGGTGTTGCAGGATTAGAGTTAAATATTTCTTGCCCAAATGTTAAAGGTGGAGGTATGGCATTTGGTACAGACCCACAGACTGCCCAACAAGTAGTAAAAAAGGTTCGGGCTAAGACAAAACTTCCCTTAATCGTCAAATTATCACCAAATGTTACCGAGATTACAGAAATTGCTAAGGCAGTGGAGGATGCAGGTGCAGATGCTATTTCCTTAATTAATACTCTTTTAGGAATGGCTATTGATGTGAAAATTCGCAAACCGGTATTAGCAAATATAATGGGTGGTTTATCAGGGCCGGCAGTGAAACCCATTGCAGTTAGAATGGTTTATCAAGTTGCCAAAGCGGTACAAGTTCCCATTATCGGTATGGGTGGTATAACTAATCATCTCGATGCTTTAGAATTTATCCTAGCCGGAGCGAGTGCTGTAGCATTGGGAGCTGGAAATTTCTATGATCCATTCTCACCCTTAAAGGTTATTGAGGGGCTTCAGGAGTGGTTAATTCATGAAGGTGTTAAAGATATAAAAGAGATTGTGGGAGCCTGTCAATAAAAATTATAGTCCTTGAAAAAATTCTGCTTTAAGCTCTCATTGTCGATAGGCGTGGCAATCCGGATTGCTTCGTCGTTATCGCTTGTCGCAATGACACGATTGGGGAATCTTTCTAAACAATGGCTTTAAGTGCATTGTTGCTTCCTTTTGGCATTAATTACTGGCAGAGATAGAAATAGTTTCGTGCTATACTGTTAAAAGCTAGTATTGTCTCAGGGAGGTAGAGGAATGGACCCTATAACCCATGCATTGATAGGAACAGCTGTTGCAGTAGTTGGTGGAGCGGATGTATCTTTAGTTAACCCCCAGCTAATTGCATCTATCTTGGGAGCTGTTTCTCCTGATTTGGATATAATCTGCCAGTACTGGGGCCATCGAGTATATTTACAACACCATCGAGGGTTTTCCCATTCCATGCCGGGTCTTATAAGCATTTCCCTTCTTATTGGTGGATTTCTAAGCTTTTTCCACCCTACTACAGGTTTAGAGGTGCTTTTTTTCTGGACTTTTTTAGGTGCCCTTAGCCATACCTTTTTGGATTTGCTTAATTCCTATGGGGTGATGCTCCTATACCCATTTAGTAAAAAGAAATATACTTTAAATCTTTTAATGATTACAGATCCTTTCCTTATTATAGGTAGTATAATTATGATTTTTTGTGGTTACTATAATTTGGTTTATTTATATTTTGCCCTCATTGTTACTGTTGGTTATCTTGTATTGCGGCTTTTTATGCGGCGTAGGGCGGAGAAAATTATTCGAAAACATTTTGATAGTTATTTAGATAAGTTAGTAGTCATGCCCGCTTTTATTGGATTAGTAAAATGGGACTTTATTGCCCGGGTCCAAAAGAAAAATATTGTTGGCCAAATAAATCTTTTCACTAAAAAAATCACTATTCATAAAAAACTAAAATTAATTGCTGAAGAAATAAAAGAAAAATTAGAAGGAACAAAAATTGGAGTTTTATTCAAAGAATTTACACCTTTCTTCCATATTGACTATTATATTGAAGGTAATAAATTAATTGCAAGATTTATCGATTTGCGGTATTTTGTCAAAAATAGATTCTTACATCATGGAACTCTAATAGTGGATAAAAATAACTACCAAGTTGAGCAAGAGTTATTTCAACCCTATAGTCCCAAAAATTCAATTGAGATCAAGTGATTCTTAGCTTCAGATGTAGTTTGCTTAAGAGAAATACTTATTACTCCGGCTGAAGCTTAGAAGAACTTATGCCCCAGGGCACCTTCTCTTGCCCTGAAGGTCAATTCACCTTGCCCACACAGTGGACAAGTCAGCTAGAGCTTGCGTTGCAAGCTAGCTTCCTATGTCCCAAGACGTAGAACCCGTTATCTCCCACTTATAGAACATGGGAGTTTTACGGATGGTAGTCATTGGATAAATTAGTACTGATATTTTAAACCACCTTAATCCATACTAATAATGTGGAAAGGAGGTGGTTTATATAATGAGTTTACGCAATGTTAAATGTACTGTATCTAATTGTAGATACTGGAAAAATGAAAACTGTAATGCATCAGCAATAGAAGTAAACGTTGATGGTGGAGGTATGCGCGCGTCCAATTCTGCGAATACCCAGTGTCATACTTTTGAAGAAAAATAATAATTTTTTTATAGAAAAGGACGAAATTTTCGTCCTTTTCTTTTGGTTATGTAATGTCAAGTCCTAAAAGAAGGAAATATTTTATATTTGGCGAATATTATGTATATATTTTCGCCAATTTTTTCTAATGTTTGATAAATAAAACAAAGAAGGTATTTCCTATGTGTAATATGGCTTTTCGAACCATAGACAATTATATATTTCCCGTTCAAGTTTTTTTTAGTCTGATATTAATGGTTGTTTTCTTTAAGAACTTTGGTATCGAAATTTATAATCTATCACAAGCTTTTTTAGCAACTTTCTTTTTTACTTGTCTTTTAGGTAGTATTATTTGTTTTATTATTTATTCAGGGAAAAACAATAAGATTGTTGATTATTGTATCGTTTTATTGGATATTGTCCTAATTACTATTATCACTACTGTATACGGTGAAATTAAATTGCTGTTTTTAGTTCCGATTATTATTGCAGCCATTAAGTTTAGCTTTTTTCAAAGTATTATTATTACCATGGGTATTGGTATTATAAATTTATTAACAGATTTTTATTTCGCAGAAAGTTTACCGAGGTTATATACACTGGAAACGACCCTAGTGTTTTTCCTTATGTGTATTATAGTTAACTGGTTAATAAGTAGCTTCGTAAAGGTTGAAAAAGACATCCGCTATAGTCTTTATGCTACAAATGAAGTTCTTGAGCGAAAAAGCTCCTTATTAAAGAAAATCATCAATGAAATGCCTTTATCTATTGCGGTAATTGATAAAAATGAAAGAATTGTCCATATTAATCAAGTGGCTTTGGATTTTGCGGGTATTAAAAACAAGAATCCAGAACAATTCATTGGCCTTGAATACAAAAAGTACTTAGATCAGTTATTTGATAATAACTATAATTATGAAGATTTGTTCATTTTAGATACTTTACATAATGGTGAAAGTTATTTTAAGGAAAGTGCTATACGCAATAATATGCTTATTGAAGGAATATATCAACCAATTTGTGACAATGAAGGAAATATTATCTATGCTGTCGGTATTTTTTATGATATTACTTCCGACGAAATTTTAAACGAAAGAATTAGGAATCTGGAAAGGATGAGAATTATTGGTCAGATGGGGGCCAGTATTGCTCACGAAATTAAAAATCCTTTGACAACTATTAAGGGTTTTTTACAATTCGCTGAGAAAAGTCAGGAAGGATTATCAAAAACTCAATTAGCTCTTTTGATATCGGAAATTGACCGTTGTTATAGCATTGTTAATGATACTCTCTCTCTTTCCAAAAAGACTAATTCCAAAGCAGAAATGCACAATCTGAAAAGTCTTTTAGAACGGCAGCTAATTTTAATTGAAAGGGAAGCCATTTTGAAAAAAGTCTCTTTACATGTGGATATTGATGAGGCGCTTTTAGAAGTAAAAGAAAATGAAATAAAGCAACTTTTTTTAAATCTCACTCATAATGCTCTGGAGGCTATGCCCCAAGGTGGTAACCTTTATATTCAGCTAAAAGAAGCTACTGATAAGATTGTTCTTGAAGTAGAAGATACTGGATATGGTATCCCCGAGGAAATTATTAAAAAGTTG
>JBMNUR010000065.1:0-11568 GCA_050946395.1 Peptococcales bacterium | reverse complement strand
TCAGTAGCACTAATACCTGCAATCAAACCAGCTTCATATGCGGCCTGAATTGACCCGGCATACCATGCATTTGGCTCAACATCGGCAAATTGTGAAGTGGTTACAGATACTTCTTTTAGACCAAGAACTCTTCCTAATAATGAAGCAAATTGGGCTCTGGTAATATTTGCATCAGGAACAAATTGATTATCAGTCATACCCGCCGCAATATGCCTAGCTGCCATAAGCTCAATATCCTTTTGTGCCCAATGCCCGACTATATCATTAAAGGTGCGATCGTAATATAATACTGCATATTTACTGAAGCTATCGAGCATTACGGTAACTGTACCATTCACTGTGTCAACTTTACCACCTACGTATTCCCACTGTTTATTTGTTTCGTTATAGCGGTAGACACCAAGTTTCTTAAGGTCTTGATCAGTAATTTCACTTAATTTTTCTTTGTCATACTTAAAGGTTACAGTAATCGGCTTATTAAATGTCTTTCCTTCAGCATCAAGCTCTACTACTTCACCGGCCAACATATACTTGGCATTTACTTTTTGAACCGGAAGAGTAATGTCGGCTTCTTTTACTTTTTTCACTGTTATTTTGGTGCTTTCGGTAAAGGTACCAGAAAGGATATCTAAAACAACGTTATTATCCAAAAATGCTGCTTTCTTAGCATCAGCTGATACTGTAATAGTTCCTTCGGTAACAGGAATTGATCCGCCTCCACCGCCACCAGGGCCAGGCCCGGGACCGGGTGTTTCAGGAGCCGGTTTAGATAATCCATAGGTTTCTAAAACAAGCTTTAGCTCATCACCATATCCCTTATCTATTGCTTTTTGGATATATTCTTCAAACAAACCAAGAACTTTCCAAGCATCACCTTTATCATATTTTCCGTAAATTGTATCTATCCCATCAAGATATTTATCCATCACATTTATGGCTTGGTTTAATTTTTCATTATCATTCATTAAAATTATAGAATCACCATCATCGGTAAAAATTGGTCCACCCGCTGTATATTTTGCTACGAATCCAATAAAGGACAGTTCTTCAATTTGACTATATCCTTCCGGTAACTCTATATCCTCAATACCCTTAAAGTCTTCTTTAAGCTTTTTAATAAACTCGGTATCTTTAATAGGCTCAAATAAATCGTCTAAATCTTGGCCGCCTTTCTTTAACTTATTTAATAATATCTGACGATCCTCTTTACTATAAAATGACAGTAATTTAATAGCACTGGCAGCTTCTTCAAGATCTAAGCCTTTACTATTTAATTTATTTATTATGTCATTAACTCTATCTGGGCTTAAACCAAGGGGAGGATTATCTGGACTAAGATTAAATATTTTATCACTCAACCATTCTATTCCATCATCAAGTCCGTCTTGATCTTCATCTTCCCTTAAAAGTTGCAACTCTAAAAATAAAATAGCATCATCTCTTTTTTCTTTATCCATTTCAGCTATTTTTTCAAAAAATACATTGGCAATATCCCTAAATTTTTGATATGTCACTTTCGATACTTGAGGAATTTCTTCAACTGCCTCCGCTTGTCCAACATTAATACTCGGAAGTATTAGCCCCAATGCAAAGAAAAGCGTCAGTGCAAGAGAAATAAATTTCTTCTTTTTCAACATTAATTTACCTCCTAGTTTATTTATTAAAATTGCCGAAAGTTAAAATTTTACAGAAAATTTATATAGATAAATATATTTCTTCGCTATTTTTGAGGAATATCCTGCTCATAATGGTAAAAATTTAAAATAACTTGAAATTATTTTCCCCTATTATCTAAAAAGTGAAAATCTTTATTTTATTTAAAAAGCCGGCTTGTGTTAGGCCAGCTTCTTATATTGCCTTAAGGCACTTTTTTGCGAAATTTAATTGACCTTCAAGAATTTTAATTCCTTCACTTAATTTTTCCCCATTTAATATGTCGAATTCAGTGTAATCTATCTTAGCAATTGCATAGATTTCACTTTCAAGATAACCGCATTTTTTTAGTTCATCTACAAGAGTCAAAAACTTTTCTTTCTTTTCCCTTATGCGCAATTTTAGAATGCCCTCCCTTAAAGTTCTATTCTGTCTAAATATTAATAACAATAACTCTTTTTTCGGCAATATTATGATTTTTACGAGGTCATTCTTTAATTTACCATATTAAGTTATTTTAATCCATAGACTTTAGTCCCATAGTCCTAGGACTAAAGTCCCCAAAGGGTCATGTGCTTTCCCGGACCTTAGTCGTATTTAAGGTGATAAGTGCATCTTTTCTAGGGGTTACCGCTTGGGTGCCTTTAGTAAGTTTTTCTGCTTTTTTATTTCTAAATTCCGGAATGAAATTTTGCAAAAATATCATTGTTTCTCTTTCATCTTGGGGTAAATCATTTGTTAACAGTTTATGTATTGTTTTTTCGATTAAAGCTATGTTGAGGCCATTAGGTTTTTCTATGAAAATACGCTGATGAGTTGTACTATCACAATGATCATCTGCTATTAAAAGTTCTTCATAAAGCTTTTCACCCGGTCTAATCCCTGTAAATACAATATCTATATCCTTGTTTGGTTCAAACCCTGATAATTTTATCAGAGTTTTAGCCAAATTAACTATTTTCACAGGTTCACCCATATCCAAAACAAAAATTTCCCCGCCACGAGCCATAGAACCTGCTTGGATTACTAATTGTACAGCTTCCGGAATAGTCATAAAATATCTAACCATCTCCGGATGTGTTACCGTAACCGGACCTCTTTCTTCGATCTGCTTTTTAAATAAAGGTACTACACTACCTCTACTGCCTAAAACGTTCCCAAACCTTACAGCAGCATAATCAGTAGTACTTACCATGTCTAAGTACTGGATAATCATTTCAGCAACTCTTTTTGAAGCTCCCATAACACTAGTGGGTCGCACTGCTTTATCCGTAGAAATTAAAACAAATTTCTTAGCTCTATATTTATCAGCCCCTTGAGCTACATTATATGTACCTAAAACATTATTTTTTATTGCTTCTTCAGGATTAACTTCCATTAAGGGCACATGCTTATGGGCAGCTGCATGAAAGATAACGTTAGGTCTATATTTTTGAAAAACCTGTTCAATAGCCCTTTTATCTCTAACATCTTTGACCAAAGGATAAATATCAATATTACTATGAGAATTACGTAGCTCACCTTCAATATCATAAACATTGTTTTCACATACATCCAATAATAGTAGGGACTTAGGTCTGAATTTCATTATTTGTCTACATAATTCAGAACCAATAGAACCTCCGGCACCTGTAACTAATACTACTTGTCCGGTTAAGTAATGTGAAATACTTTCTAAGTCAACTTTTACCGGTTTGCGGCCTAATAAATCTTCTACCTCTACTTCTCTAATCTGATTGACAGAGACTTTTCCTTCAATTAATTCGTATACTCCAGGCAATATTTTAACCTTTACCTTTGTCTTGTGACAGATTTCGATTATTTCGTTTATAACATTTCCGGGTACTGAGGGCATGGCCAAAATAATTTCTTCTATTTCGTACTTTTCTACATTTTCAGGAATTGATGTTCTATCACCTAGCACGGGTACACCTAAAAGTTTAGAGTTATGTTTGGACTTATCATCATCAATAAACCCCACAATATTGATACGGCCATTAAAATGGTTTTTTAATTCTTTCATTACCAAAACACCGGCATCTCCTGCACCTACAATTAAAATTGGTTTACCGACTTTACTATGCTTGTGTGACATATAATCTCTTAATAGACGCCAACCTATGCGGGAACCACCTATGAAAAAAACTAAATAAAGCCCGGTAATCAAAATAACACTACGGGGTATAGGTAAACTTTGCCCAAAATATAAGAAATAGACAATTGCTGTGTTTACAAAAATTGCAGCAGTTACCGCCATTAATATAGCCAACAACTCATTAATACTTGCATATCTCCAAAGCCTATTATAAAGCCCACATAGATAGAAACATATTATGGTGGTAACAGTAAACATAATTAAAATATCATAATAATTTTGGAGATATGTCATTGGAATCTGCCCATCAAAACGTGTCAAAAGGGCTGCATACAAAGCCATATTAATCAAGATACTATCAATTGCTAATAAAACTAAATTTCTGAAACCTTTTCCCATACTTCTTTCTACTCCTTACTGTAGAATAATTGGTCTAGCATCAAAGTCCTAAGTAATTAGGTAATTAGTCTTAGGACCTCAAGGCTAGACAAGTGATCCTTGAGAAATCGAGAAAAGCATCTTCCAAAAATCCACTTGGTTAATTATTCTATTCCCAACTCCAAATTCCTCCTAAAATTGACAAATGTTTTCATATTAAAGCCTTTTTTGTAATCTTATGCAGAATAACACCGCTAACTGCCCCTGCACTGTCTATCAAAACATCTCTAATCTGACCACCCCTGCCGGGGACAAATAACTGATGCACCTCATCACTTACTGCATATAAAAAACAAATACCAATAGCCATAATATATGCTTTATACCCTTTTACCCCGCTTTTCTTAAGAGCATTTATCACCAAAAACCCCAGTAGAAGGTAAGCAAAAAAATGGGCATTTTTTCTCATTATCTTATTTAATCTCTTCAGATCTAAATCTGCCTCAGGAGCAACCTTGGCAACTACCTTGGCGACAGCCTGTGTTATCCCGGTACTTATTTTATTAGACTCCTCTGCTACCTGAGCCGACAAATTAAAAATCAGAAGCATCCAAATGAATACCAAAAACCAAAACAATAGTGCTTGAGTCTTTCTTGGCATTATTCTCACTCTATTCAATAAAACTTTAATATCTATTTTCAACAATAATACCATAAATATATGCCATTTTCACCCAATATATTGAATTTTGGCGAATAGTAGCAAAAAAGCTCAAACAGCATTATCTGCTGATTGAGCCTTAATATTAAACGTAAATCATTTTGCAACTGCAACTTCATCAATCTGTACATCCTTTAATTCCTTTTTCATAACTCTCATCAAGTATCTCAGAAAATCTTCCCGTAAATCTTCTCTCCTCAAGGCAAATTCTACAGTAGCCTCTAAGAAGCCTTGTTTATCCCCTACATCATACCTTTTGCCTTCGAAATTATAGGCATACATAGCCTCTTTTTGGGCTAGTTCCTTTAAGGCATCAGTAAGTTGGATTTCACCGCCTTTTCCAGGCTTAGTATGCTCCAGTATCTCAAATATGGCAGGATTTATGATATATCTCCCTAGTATTGCAATATTAGAAGGAGCTTCCTCCCGGGCGGGCTTTTCTACTAAGCCTTTTACCTTATAGACCCTGTCTTCGATATGTTTACCGTCTACTATACCGTATTTACAAACATCAGCATCAGGTACCTTTTGTACCCCTAAGATCGTAGTCTTGTATTCATCATAGGCATCAATAAGCTGTTTTAAGCAAGGTTTTTTTTCATTTACTACTATGTCATCACCTAATAGTACAGCAAAAGGATCATTGCCTATAAAGCTTTTGGCACAATATATGGCATGGCCTAAACCTTTGGGCTCTTTTTGGCGAATATAGTGGATATTTACCATATCAGATATTTTTCGCACTTCCTTTAAAAGGTCGTGCTTACCTTTAGATTCCAGTTCTAACTCCAGTTCCACCGATTTATCAAAATGGTCTTCTATGCTTTTTTTATTTCTTCCGGTAATAATGAGAATTTCCTCTATCCCCGAATCTACAGCCTCTTCAATAATGTATTGCAGTGTAGGCTTGTCAACTATGGGCAACATTTCTTTAGGCTGGGCTTTGGTAGCCGGTAAAAAGCGAGTCCCCAAACCTGCTGCCGGTATAATTGCCTTATGTACTTTCACTTTTAGTTCCCCCTTTCAAATCGCCAAGCATCCCGGCACATCTCTACTATGCTTCTTTTGGCTCTCCAACCTAATTCTTTCTCGGCTTTCGAAGGATCTGCATAACAAACGGCAATATCGCCGGGACGCCTTTCTACTATCTCATAAGGTACTTTTAAACCGTTAGCCTCTTCAAAAGCGTGTACTAACTCTAAGACACTAACACCTCGGCCTGTACCTAGATTATAAATATGGGTACCTGGGGTAAGTTTGTCGAGGGCTACCACATGTCCCTCTGCCAAATCACAAACATGAATATAATCCCGGACTCCTGTACCATCGGGAGTGGGATAGTCATCACCAAATATACGTAGCTTAGGTAATTTCCCTTTTGCCACCTGAGTAATATAAGGCATCAGATTATTGGGAATCCCATTTGGGGCTTCCCCAATTAAGCCACTTTCATGGGCACCCACCGGATTAAAATAACGAAGTAGTGCTACCGACCAATCCGGATTTGCTTTAACGATATCCATGAGAATTCGTTCGCTCATGGCTTTGGTCTCCCCATAAGGGTTAGTAGTAGGTAAAAGGGGCATAGTTTCTACAAAAGGAGCTACGTTTTCCCCATAAACAGTGGCTGAAGAGCTAAATACAAATCGTTTGACACCATATTTTTGCATAATTTTACATAAGACCATGGTGCTGACAATATTATTGTAATAATAGGCAAGGGGTTTTTCTACTGATTCACCTACTGCTTTAAGTCCGGCAAAGTGGATTACCCCATCAAAATGGTGAGTGGCAAATATTTTATCTACACTGGATTCACAAGTCACGTCCACTTGATAGAAAGTAATGCTTTTATCTGTTATCTTCTCTACTTGTTCTAATACCTCAGCTTTACTATTGCATAAATTGTCAGCCACGACTACATTATGTCCCGCTTCCAACAAGGCCACACAGGTATGGGAACCGATATATCCCGCCCCACCGGTAACTAAAATATTCATTAAGTGTGCCTCCTGTCTATGCTATTATAATATTAATTTTATAGTATCATAGAACACTTCCCACTTCATTAATAAATTATTGAAACCAACATTAACGATAGTTTTAATTGACTATTATCCGGGATGCAAAACGAGAGGTTAGATTTAAACCCCAGGCTTACCTAAAAGTTTAAACATATTTCTCTTATATGCTTCTACCCCAGGCTGGTCAAAGGGGTTTATCCCTAAGAGGTAACCGCTCAAACCACAGGCCTTTAGAAAGAAAAATACTAAATAGCCAAAATAATATGGCGAACTTTCCGGTATATTAATTACTATGTTAGGTACTCCCCCCTCAGTATGGGCTCTTAGAGTACCTTCCATTGCTTTTTTATTGACAAAGTCTATGGTCTTGCCTTCTAAATAGTTTAGTCCGTCCCTATCCTCAGCCGCTCTTTTAATGACCATATCCTTTAGGGGTCTTTCCACATTTAAGATAGTTTCAAAGAGATTTCTTTTTCCCTCTTGAATATACTGTCCCATAGAATGTAGGTCCGTTGTAAAATTTAAGGCAGTAGGAAATATTCCTTTACCTTCTTTTCCCTCACTTTCCCCAAAAAGCTGTTTAAACCATTCACCCAAGTAAAATAAACTAGGCTCATAACTTACTAATATCTCTATGGTTTTACCTTGATCATAGAGTATTTTTCTTAAAACAGCATACTGTTGAGAGATATTATCTTTTAAGCTATTTATACTTAAATCCTTAGCTGCAACCTGGGCTCCTTTTATTACTTGATCGATGTCAATACCACTGACAGCCATGGGTAAGAGTCCCACAGCAGTGAGAACAGAATATCTTCCTCCAATATTATCAGGCACTACAAAGGTCTCATAGCCTTCTTTTTCAGCTAATTCTCTTAAAGCGCCCCTACTCTTATCAGTGGTTGCCAAGATGCGTTTACTAGCTTCCTCCCTGCCATACTTTTCTTCCATATATTCTTTTAGTATCCTAAAGGCTAAAGCAGGCTCCGTGGTGGTTCCCGACTTGGATATTACATTAACACAAATATCCTGTCCCTCGACTAGCTCCAAGAGGTTAGTTATGTAGGTGGAACTTACATTATGACCTAGATAATATATTTGGGGGCCATTTCTCTTTTTTCGAGGTAATTCATTGTAAAAGCTCGGGTTTAACATTTCAATGGCAGCCCTGGCGCCTAGATATGACCCTCCAATCCCGATTACCAAAAAAACCTCGGCTTTTTCCCTGATCTCCGCAGCCAGAGTTTTAATCCTTTTAAACTCATTTTTGTCGTAATTATTAGGTAATTCCAGCCACCCTAAAAAATCACTACCTTTTCCGGTACCTGTATGTAGTGCATAGTGACACTGCATAACTTGTTCTTCTAAGGCTTCTATTTCCTTTTGGTAAATAAAATTTTGGGTATTTGAATAATCTAGGGTTATCTTCATAACTCATTCGCCACCTGACCCGACACTTAATTGCAATACATGAGTTTCCAATTAAGTGTCGGGGAAATTTTGCTAATTCCTGAAGTTGTTGAGTTCATTCACAATAAATTGTCTGAGCCAGCGTAACGTTGATAAATATGGAGTTTGTCTACATTCTGAGCCACCATTAACGGTGGTTAAGTAATTGACTATTATCCAAAATAATCTTCTGAAATTCCGATGAAATATTATTAAAGTCTATAATATCAACTTAAAAATTTACATAAATAATTTTTCTAATAGCAGTATAACAAAAATAACCAATAGCGTCTATTCATCAGCATCTATCGACGGTGTCAACTTTTTTAAGTGCGATCGTTCCGACAACATTGTAGCATCTCTTAATAATTTCATATCGTTCCGAAGCTAGATTCTCTGTGGGTTGCTATTATTTTACTTCTCCTATTTTCCATAATGCCATCGGATGATTTTTAATACGTTCTAGAATTTCCTTATCCCCAAATAAAAGTTCAGGAATGTATTCTCCATTTTCAAACCTATCCAGGAACTCCTTCTCTTCCTTTGTAAGAACCATCAAATCTGTAATGTACTTTTTAACAAGTTTCTTAGCTGACTCCAATTCAAAATCATCCTTTGTTTTAATGACAGGATTAAGATCTGTCTTGATCTTCCTCCTTGTAATCAAATCTATCGCCTTAGTATCAAAAGTCTTATTTATAGTGTTTTTATCCCTCGCTGATATGGCTGCATAAAATACAACGCACTTTCTCAACATCACCTCTTCCGATTTATCAAATAGACCAAAGTGAATCATATTTCTTACATCATATAAATCCCTGGCTGCAGCTCTACTTAACAATGCATTCATTTTACTTCCGTATATCTCGATTGGAGCCAGGCACTTCACCTTATATTCACTGGAGAAATGCTCAGTTATGATGGGTTTTTCTTCCGCTTCAAGAACGTGGGACCGTAATGAGTAATTGACTTCAATCTTGATATTATCCTTATTCCCGCTGGCTCCCATATAATCATAGACCCATGAGTCCAAGCTATGAGGATTCTTCGTTTTGGGATTTTTTGAATAACCCTGGGATACCATATAGCGATCAATAGTATAGTTAATGACTTTTCTGCTTTCAAGCATTTCTTCTCTACTGTTAGTAATCAGATAATCCAAATCTATATCTACAGAAAGACGTGGCAAGTTGAAAATCGTAAGATTAATTGCTGTCCCACCTTTTAGCGCAAGACTATCTTTTAGAATTGGATTTGTATTTAAATACTCCAGAATATTCGCTAGCCTCGTTACTTTTTCTAATGTATCCCTCACAAATCCCAGCTCTTCAGCTTTTTTCCCTAAATAAATTATGTCGTAATTAGACAAGTATACCACCTCCCTGATCTGTTATTTTAAATAGTCCTTCAGGTACCATCAGTTCCCATTCACTGTTATAGAAACTATTGTCTTTTGCTTCACTTACAAGGTACCGTCTGCTTTTTCCTATTTTACCTTTACAATATTCTATGAACTCCTTTGATAACTGCATCTCTTTTCGATAATGATCAAGAAGATATCCTACCCGTTGATATAAACCCTGGGTATCGTATATATCAAGATATTGCTTAAGTTTTTTTTCATCCAAGTAATGGATTCCTTCAAGGCAGTTCAGCAGTTCTTCAAACCCACCTATTTTATTGAAATCCCTTATGCTGTCAACCACTGTCCGTTCCAGATCAGTGATTCGAACTCCGCAGGTATTCTTTGCTTCAACAACACCCTCGCTCATCCTAGATGAAACATATTTATAAGTTACATGATCATATTCAAAGTGATTGAACTTTGTTTTAGATGAAACATATACTTCATAGAACACTTGATTTGCCAAACCATAATATTCAAAGGCACTGTGGTGAGAGATATAAGCGGTGTCGGTTATAGCGCAAGCGATTTGATAACGGGTCGCTACTAACTGACCAGTTGCCGGGTTAACTGCAGAGTATATGTTTTTTCGTATCTTTTTGACCAGGTCCTTTTTCATTAAACGGTCTAACCGCGAATAAGCTGTTTTTTTATTACCTACAAGTTTCTTAACATCATCGATTGTAAAAACCGGATACTTTGCCAGTTCAGTAAATACATCCACTTATCTCACCTCTTTTTAATTTTGGCATAATTTTCTCCACAATTGAAGAATAACGTTCCATTATTAAAATATTTCCACTTCATATGTGTATTATTCCTCTATTTTTAATTTTAGCACGTTATTCTTTGAAATCCAAGAAAATCGTTCCATTGTTAAAAACAATTGAATAAAAAAAACAAAAAGAATCCCTTTTGAAATTTCATTGATTTGTTGGGATAAAAAATAAACCCACCAAGTGGCTTGATCGGTAATCGGGCAACTCAGCGGGTTTCATTTTGCACGCTTACAGGAGAACCACCCGAGACCAGTGAAAAACTGGTCTCAAACCGTCTGGATATTACTACTATAGGGTGCTCCAAAATAAAAATTTTTCTAGTTTAATGATAGTTTTTCCGCAAATGTAAACGGGATAATGCAATAACTATCAGTATATTTATAGGCATCTTCATCATGCATTTTGTCAATAATTTCTTGGGTTTTCAACCCGCCTACTTCCTCAATAACGGCATCTAAAACATCAATTTCGTCTTTTGCTAGCTCTTTAATTTCAAAACCTGCTGCCGGCTTAAATTTTTTTCACTTTTTATTATTCTCACTATATCCACCTCAAACTTTCTTATAGGGAAAGTCACTCTCTTGAAAGTCCCACTCAGAGTAATGGAACGACATCACCAAAATAAAACTATCTCCACTGGCGTGTTCGATACTTACACTGGCGTGTTCGATACTTATCAGCTCTACCCGGATTTTAATGTATACGTCATCTTCTAAATATTTTTTCCCAAAAACTCGCATTTCACTCCTTTTGGGAAACCTTGTATCCTTTACTGTTTCAATATAATCTTTAACCGTCAATTCGCCTCATAATTATTCCTATTTCTTCGTCTTTCCTTGAGGAACAAATATATATGATTTTCCTTCAAACAATAGGCTATAGCTTGTACCCATTTTTTCTTTAAATTCTCTTAAAATGTCCAGAAACCTTATGGTATCTTCATCTTCTTCAAATATTATTTGCCTATTAATTCCCCTTAAATATAATATGATATACTCCGCTTTCACTTTTCATTCTTCGCAGCTCTTGGCATATTTTAAGCACCCTCTGTTTGCAATACCATT
>JBMNUR010000064.1:0-11707 GCA_050946395.1 Peptococcales bacterium | reverse complement strand
AAGAACGCAGACGGCTGAAGACCAGAATTAGCAACTGTTTGAACCGAAGGTGAGTTTTGCTAATTCCTGAAGCCGTTGAGTTCATTCACAATAAAATTGTCTGAGCCAGCGTAACGTTGATAAATATAGAGTTTGTCTACATTCTGAAGCATTTAACAATGCTTATAAGGTAACATCTTTGTTATTAGTTACGGAAATTAATAGGTTAAGGTGAAATATAATTTTCTACGATAATAAAAAACAGCACTTAGTGCTGTTATAAGTGGCGCGCCCACAGGGATTCGAACCCCGGACCTCCAGATTCGTAGTCTGTTACTCTATCCAGCTGAGCTACGGGCGCACAATATGGCGGAGAGAGAGGGATTCGAACCCTCGATACGGGTATTAGCCCGTATAATCGCTTAGCAGGCGACCGCCTTCGGCCTCTCGGCCATCTCTCCATATTTTCAAACGCAAATAATATTATACTACAAAAAATACCGTTTGGCTACCTCAAATCTTTACCAATTAACTAAACTATGCTTATTTCTTTTTTTATAATAGAATCTTTCATCTGTGTAACGTTCAAAACTACTATACTATTCATCCGCCAGATGTTTATTTCTGACCACTGACTTCTGTTTTTGGCGGAGAGGGTGGGATTCGAACCCACGGAACCCGCAAAGGTTCAACGGTTTTCAAGACCGCCTCCTTCAACCGCTCGGACACCTCTCCTTGTTTAGTTACTAGTGGCTAGCAATATATTATTATTGAACGCAAAAAATAGTATAACATGAAATAACGATTAATGTCAATATGGTAAAATTTGAGTGTTTAAGTGTGATAGTGACTAAGTGATTAAGACTATCACACTCAACACATTGTCATTAATAATTATCCCACAAGCCTAGACACTTACTTAATTACTTCCAGCCCACCCATATAGGGTTGCAGCGCTTTGGGAATTCTAACCGAACCATCTTCTTCTTGGAAGTTTTCTAAGATTGCCGCGGTAGTCCTTCCGGCTGCTAAACCGGAACCATTTAGGGTATGGACAAACCTAGGCTTACCTTTGGCATCCCGATAGCGAATATTGGCCCTACGAGCTTGAAAATCCTCAAAATTACTACAAGAGGAAATTTCTCTGTATGTATTAAAACTAGGTAGCCACACTTCTAAATCATAAGTTTTGGCTGATGAAAAACCAATATCACCTGTAGCTAAGGTAACCACTCGATAAGGTAATTCTAATAATTGAAGAATTTTTTCTGCATTATTTGTCAGTTTTTCTAGTTCTTCATAAGAATTATCAGGATGGGCAAATTTAACCAATTCTACTTTATTAAATTGGTGTTGACGAATTAGTCCCCGGGTATCCCGACCATGGGCTCCTGCTTCTGCTCTAAAGCAAGGACTATATGCACAATGAAGTATGGGCAAGTCTTTTTCATCTAATATTTCATCCCGATAAATATTAGTAACAGGTACTTCCGCAGTTGGGATTAAAAAATAATCAGTATTGGCCACCCTAAACATATCTTCTTCAAATTTGGGTAATTGACCGGTACCTATCATACTATATCTATTAACCATAAAAGGTGGTAATAATTCTGTATAGCCATGTTCACTAGTATGGATATCAAGCATAAAGTTGATAACTGCTCTTTCAAGCCTAGCTCCCAACCCTTTATAAAAGGTAAACCGCGCACCGGTCACTTTTGCTCCCCGTTCAAAATCTAAAATATTTAATTTTTCTCCTAACTCCCAGTGGGCTTTAGGTTCAAAAGTAAACTTTTTAACATTACCCCATTTTCTTTCTTCCCTGTTATAACTTTCATCTGGGCCAATGGGTAAACTAGTGTGGGGAATATTGGGAATACCCATTATTATTTCTGTTAATTTTTCATCAATTTGTCTTACTTCTTCATCTAATGTTTTAATTTTGTCCCCGACCTGCCCCATTTGTTCCATTAATTCATCAGCATTTTTACCTTCCCGCTTTAAAAAACCAATTTCTTTAGAAACCGTATTACGCTGATTTTTTAATTGTTCTACTTCTACTAATTTTTTACGTCTTTCTTCATCTAGATTAAGAAATTCATCTAATCTAACCTGTGCACCCCTTTTTTCTAAAGCTTCTTCGACAATTTTGGGATTATCCCGGACAAATTTTATATCCAGCATTACTTCCACCTCTTTATTTAGTTACTAGTGACTAGTAACTAGTGACTGGTGTAATTATAATTTTAATAATTAGACACTTGTCACTAACAACTAATCGCTTTTTTAAAGGGTAAGTCTAAGTGTGCCAATGAGGAGAATCACCTCAACACACTGACACACCAAGCACTCACATTCATCTTCCATTTTACAGGGAAACATACTTTACGTCAAAAATTCCGTCGATTTTTTTTATTTTTTCTAAAGCACTTTCAGGAACTACATCATCAACGGCTACCACCATAACTGCGTTACCACCTATTTCTTTTCTTCCTACTTGCATCCCAGCTACATTTATTTGATATTCACCTAAAATAGTACCTACAAACCCTATCATCCCTGGCTTGTCATTATGGGGTACTATCAACATATGTTTCGTGGGTATAGTATCCATGGAAAAGTAATCAAGTTGTACTAGTTTAATAACATCCTTATTAAAAATTGTTCCTGCTAATTGATGGGTAGTTCCATTACTTTTTACCTCGATGGAGATTAAGTTTGCATAGTTTTTTAAATCCCGGGATTTATTTTCTTCAACTTTAATACCCCGTTTTTTGGCAACTATTGGTGCATTAACATAGTTTACCGAATCCTGGAGAATAGGTCGTAAAAGCCCTTTCAAGACTGTGTTAGTTAAAGTTGTTAAATCATATTCAGCAATTTCACCATTATAGTTAATTTTTACAGATTCCATAGGTTTATCCATCATTTGAGAGATGAACTTCCCTAAAGTCTCCACTAAGCCTAAGTATGGTTGTAATGCAGGTAATAATTCAGTTTTAATAAAAGGAATATTAACAGCATTTTTAACCGGCTCACCTTGTAAAACCCTTAGTACTTCTTCGGCCACATCCTGCGCTACATTTAACTGGGCTTCTTCAGTAGATGCCCCTAAATGGGGTGTAGTTACTACCTGAGGTAATTGAACCAAAGGACTTTCTACATTTGGTTCTTTACTAAAAACATCTAGTGCAGCTCCTGCTACTTTTTTATTATTGATTGCTTCTAAAAGTGCCTCTTCATCAATAACTCCACCCCGGGCACAGTTAATTATGCGGACACCATCTTTCATTAATGCAAAAGCTTCTTTATTAAGCATATTTTTAGTTTCCTCTGTTTTAGGCAAATGAACAGTTATAAAGTCACTTACTGCATAAAGAGTTTTTAAATCTACTATTTCTACCCCTAATTGTTCCGCCCTAGCCCGACTTATATAAGGGTCATAACCTACTACTTTCATTTCGAAGGCAGTAGCCCTTTTGGCTACTTGAGAACCAATTTTACCTAAACCAATTATTCCTAAGGTTCTATTTCTTAATTCTACTCCCATAAAGGTTTTTCGATCCCACTCACCATTTCGGAGTTTATAATTTGCCTGAGGAATACTCCGGGCAACAGCCAACATCATGGCCATGGTGTGTTCTGTAGCAGCTATTGTGTTACCTTCCGGTGCATTAACCACAACTATACCTTTTAAGGTTGCGGCATCAACATCAATATTATCTACACCAACTCCAGCCCGACCAATTACTTTTAGTTCTTTGGCATTTTCAATAATCGGTGCTGTTATTTTAGTCGAACTACGTACTAAAATAGCATGATATTCCGGAACCATTTCTATTAATTCTTCTTCTGTACATTTATATTTTGTAGTGATTTCCAGGCCTGGTGTTTTATATAAAAGTTCTAAACCTTCATCGGAAATAGGATCACAAACTAAAATTTTCATTTTACTTCCTCCTTATACTTAAGAATAACTGCTTGGCAAGCTTTAACACCAAGACCCAATTCTTTAACAAAACCTAAGTTATATAAAGCCATTTCTAAACCGGCTATAGCCTGTAATAAATCCATGTCCTGAACATAACCGATGTGGCCGATTCTAAATATTTTTCCTTTTAAGTCATCTTGGCCACCGGCTATTTGTACATTAAATTCTTTAAGCAATAAGTTATTTAAATCCTTCCATTCTACACCATCGGGAACTTTTATTGCCGTAATAGCTGGAGAAGCAAATTTTTCATCTTTAACAACTAGTTCTAAACCTAAAGCTTTTACACCTTCACGAACAATTTCTTTAAATATTTGTTGTTTTTTATAAACATTTTCTAAGCCTTCATCGAGAAGTATTTTTAATGATTCTTGCAACCCTAAAATTAAAGCTGTGGCCGGTGTATAAGGAGTAGTATCTTTAGCTAAATTTTTCTGGGCAGCTTTTAAGTCAAAATAATAATTGAAGGTTTTGCAATCAGCATTTTTTTGCCAAGCCTTTTCACTTACAGAAATAAAAGCTAGTCCTGGTGGTAACATGAAAGCTTTTTGAGAACCTGCTACTACTACATCTGCACCCCAGGCATCCGTAGGAAAATCAGCTACAGCCATTCCTGAAATGCTATCTACTATTAATAAGGCCGGATGATCTGCCATAGCTTCCTTTATGGCTTTAATATCATTTAGAATACCTGTTGATGTTTCATTTTGTTGGACAAAAACAGCTTTAATTTCCCTCTTTTTGTCTTTTTCTAATAAATCCTTGACAAATTGCGGATCTGCCGGTTGACCCAGTGCAAAATCTTTTCTAATTACTTCTGCACCTAAACGAGCATTTATTTTGGCAAAACGGTCACCAAATTTTCCGTTTACTAAAACTAATACTTTTTCACCGGGATTAATAAAATTAGTTACTGCAGCTTCCATAGCCCCAGTACCAGAAGAAGTTAAAATATAAACATCATTATTAGTTTGGAAAACCTTTTTTAAATTTTCCGAAACATCATGAACTACTTTACTAAATTGCTTAGAACGATGGCCCATAGGTGGAACAGCCATTGCTCTTAATACTCTAGGTGGTACCATAGTTGGTCCCGGTATTAATAATAATTGTTTTTCATACATATCTGAACAACTCCTTGTTTTTAGTTATTAGTAGCTAGTTTATAAAAAACATATTTGGGGCGCCTCCAAATATATTCTTTTAGTGACTAGTATTTTGGGTTAGCGTTGGTTCATGTAATTATCTCCATAACCAGGATCGCCACTTCCCTATCGCTCCTCGCGATAACAGAATAGCCACTTCTTCATAGCGGTGACAAGGGGGCTATGCCTCTATTTCAAGAATGTTAACCTGTGTGCCCAAAGGTCCCGTGGTTTAAATCTTACTTTTTCACTTTTTCACTATCCCAGAAATTGGCCCAAAATAAAAAAAGCCCGCCCTCTGTAGAAAATCTACAGGGACGAGCTTATAAACCCGCGTTGCCACCCAAATTGGATAATAAAAATAAATAATAACTTATCATTTATTATCCCTCTTGATTACACGCTAACGGACATGTACACCGGTTGTACTCATCGTACTCCACTCCGGGGCGGAATTTCTTTTAAAATACCATGTTGGTTCACACCAGCCACCAACTCTCTGAAAGGTTTTTAAAATACTTGTTCCCCTTCATTGTGTTTTGTAAAAGTATCTAATTAAATGTAATTTTATAAGCCAATTTTAGTTTTGTCAAGGTTTATTTATTACCAATTATATCTAATGTATCTCGGGCAATCATTAATTCTTCGTTAGTAGGAATTACTAATACTCTAACCTTGGAATTATCAGTGGAAACATCAACCTCTTTACCCCGAGTATTATTCTTTTCACTATCGATTTCAATCCCGAAGAAAGATAAATCTTTACAAATATTATAACGCATTTCTTTGGAATTTTCACCTAAACCCGCAGTAAATACTAAAGCATCTACACCATTCATTATAGCAGCATAGGAACCGATATATTCCTTAACCATTTCAGCAAATTTTTCTAATGCTAATTTTGCCCTTTCATTTCCTTCGTTGGCAGCATTTTCAATATCACGAAAATCACTACTAACTCCGGAAACACCTAGGACTCCGGATTTTTTATTTAAAATATTTGTTACTTCATCTATAGTTAAGTTTTCTTTTTCCATTAGAAAAGAAACAATAGCCGGATCTATATCACCGGAACGGGTTCCCATCATAAGACCTTCAAGGGGAGTAAAGCCCATACTGGTTTCAATAGATTTTCCACCTTTTACTGCACAAATACTTGCCCCATTACCTAAATGACAAGTAATAATTTTTAATTCCTCAAGGGGTTTATTTAACATAGCTGCTGCTCTTTGAGCTACATATTTATGAGAAGTTCCATGAAAACCATATTTACGAACTTTATACTTTTCATAGTATTCATAGGGTATACCATATAAATACGTATGCTTATCAATTGTCTGATGGAAAGCAGTATCAAAAACACCTACTTGAGGTACATTAGGCATTAATTTTGTACAAGCTTCAATACCCATAATATTGGGCGGGTTATGTAAAGGGGCCAGGGAAATATTATCATTAAGAGCTTTCATTACGGGTTCATTTATTAAAACAGAACCGGAAAAATCTTCACCACCATGGACTACCCGATGACCAATGGCATTAATCTTGTCCATATTTTCGATAACGCCATGCTTTTTATCAACTAGTGCATTTAATACTAGCTCAATAGCCTTTTCATGATTGGGTATTTCTGTTTCAATTTCGTATTTATCCTTATCAGTAGGACGATGAGATAATTTTGCACCATTAAGTCCAATTCTTTCTACAAGGCCTTTTGCTAAAACACTTTCATCACTCATATCAAAAAGCTGATACTTTAATGATGAACTACCACAATTGATTACTAGAATATTCATGTTTTTAAACCTCCATATATTTATTTCTTTTAATTCTACTATACTTAAAATTTCTTCTCAACAAAATTATTATTCATTTGTTGTATTTTTCACATATTATTTAAATTTATGCACTTAGGATGATATAAAAAAAGCTGCAGCGATGCTGCAGCTTTTTTTATATCATCCTTGTTCAGACCTGTGCCTGAAAATATCCTTTATTTCAATATTAATCTTCCTCCGAAACTACTCGAGCCAAAGCTACCACCGCATCTTCATCGCCTACTCGCATTATTAATACTCCCTGGGTAGAACGACTCATAGAAGATATATCATCAACTTTTAATCTAATAATAATACCTTCTCTAGATACTATCATTATTTCTTCCCCTTCTTTGACAACTGCCGTACCTACTAGTTTCCCATTTTTTGGGGTATTTTTTAAAGTAATAACTCCTTTTCCGCCTCTATTTTGGGTTTTATAATCTTCCACAGGTGTTCGTTTACCAAAACCTTTATCTGTAATGACTAGTAACTGTGACCCTGGTCTAATTGTATCCATACCAACTACTATATCATCATTATTAAGATTTATACCTCTAACTCCTCGGGCTGTTCTACCCATGGAGCGAACATCTTCTTCATTAAATCGAATAGCCATACCTTCTTTAGTAACCAAAATAATTTCCTGATTACCATCAGTTAACTGAACACCCATTAGCTCATCATCATCATTTAAAGTAATGGCAATTATCCCATCCTTCCGAGAAGTATCATACTCAGTTAAATCCGTTTTTTTCACAAGTCCATTTTTAGTTGCAGCTAAAAGGTACCAATCAGCAGTATATTCTTTAACCGGTATAACTGTTGTAATTTTTTCGTCACCAGTAATATATAAAAGGTTAATAATAGCTGTACCTTTAGACTGTCGATTTGATTCAGGAATTTCATAAACCTTAAGTCTATAAACTTTACCTTTATTTGTAAAAAACAGTAAATAATTATGGGTTGTAGTAATAAATAATTGCTCTACAAAATCTTCACCTTTGGTAGTCATGGCAGTTATTCCTTTACCACCCCGCCGCTGACTTTTATAAGTATCTATAGGCATTCTTTTTATATATCCATTATGACTAATAGTAATTACCACATCTTCATCTGCTATCAAATCTTCTATTTCTAGTTTTTCATCTGATGCACTTATTTCAGTTCTTCTAGCATCTCCATACTTATCTCGAATAATTATGATTTCTTCTTTGATAATATCATAGACCATTGTTTCGTCAGCTAGAACACTTCGATAATATTCTATTTTTTCCATTAGTAATTTATATTCTTCTTCCAGCTTCTCCCGCTCTAAACCTGTTAGCCGATGGAGTCGCATATCGAGAATAGCTTGTGCTTGTTTTTCGCTAAGACTAAATCTTTCCATCAAGCTATTTCTGGCTTCTTCCACCCTACGACTGCCTCGGATAATTTTTATTATTTCATCAATGTTATCTAGAGCTATTTTTAAACCTTCAACAATATGAGCTCTGTCTTCAGCCTTATTTAATTCATATTTTGTTCTACGAACTATGACATCTTTTTGATGCTCCAAATAGTAAAATAAAACTTCTTTAAGACTAAGTACTTTCGGCTCCCCATCGACAATGGCTAACATTATAATCCCAAATGTATCTTCTAATTGAGTATATTTATATAATTGATTTAAGATAATTTGCGGATTAACATCCCGCCTTAATTCAATAACAATACGCATTCCTGTGCGGTCTGATTCATCTCGCAAGTCTGTTATGCCTTCTATTTTTTTATCTTTTACCAAATCGGCAATTTTTTCAATTAGCTTTGCTTTATTTACTAAATAAGGTATTTCAGTAACAATAATACGCATTTTGCCATTGTTCATTTTTTCAATATGAGTTTTGGCTCGAATTTTTATTACACCACGCCCAGTTTCATATGCTTGGCGAATACCTTTTTTCCCCATAATAATTCCACCAGTTGGAAAATCAGGGCCAATGACGGTTTTCGTTAACTCTTTGACAGTAATATCAGGTTTATCAATTAATGCAATAACACCATTTATTACTTCTCTTAAATTATGGGGTGGTATATTAGTGGCCATTCCCACAGCTATACCGGAAGAACCATTAACAAGTAAATTAGGAAATCTACTAGGTAATGCTACTGGTTCTTCAAGTGATTCATCATAGTTAGGTATATAGTCTATAGTATCTTTTTCTATATCTGATAAAAGTTCTAAAGACAGTTTACTCATTCTAACTTCTGTATAACGCATAGCAGCAGCCGAATCACCATCGACAGAACCAAAGTTACCATGACCATCTACTAAAGGATAACGAGTTGAAAATGGTTGAGCCAATCTAACCATTGCATCATAAACTGCAGTATCACCGTGAGGATGATACTTAGCTAGCACGTCACCCACCACGTGGGCAGATTTTTTATGAGGTTTATCGGATGTCATCCCATTTTTATACATGGAAAAAAGAATTCTTCGGTGTACTGGCTTTAAACCATCCCGAACATCAGGTAATGCCCTACCAACTATGACGCTCATTGCATAGTCAATATAGGATTTTTGCATTTCATCTTCAATTTTAATTGGTAATATTTTACCATGGGTAAAATTCTCCACTATTTTTTCCCCTTTCACACACTTTCCGGTTAACCATAGAGTAAATAATAGATAACAATTTAGATATCTAGATTTCTTACATATTTAGCATTAGCCTCAATAAACTCCCTACGAGGTTCTACTTTATCACCCATTAAAATAGTAAATATTTCATCTGCTTTTATGGCATCTTCTAATTTTACTCTTAATATTGTTCTTGTTTCCGGATTCATTGTTGTATCCCATAACTGCTCAGGGTTCATTTCACCTAAACCTTTATAGCGTTGAATAGTATAATTATCCCTACCTACTTTGTCTAAATGACTTTCTAATTCATCATCTGAATATAAGTAAGTTTCTTCTTTATTCTTCTTTACTTTATATAGAGGGGGTTGGGCTATATAAATATAACCTTCTTGAACTAATGGCTTCATATAACGATAGAAAAATGTTAATAAAAGTGTCCTAATATGGGCACCATCCACATCAGCGTCACTCATTAAAATAACTTTATGATAACGAGCTTTAGTGATATCAAAGTCTTCACTAATACCGGTACCCATGGCAGTAATAATCGTTCTTATTTCTTCACTATTTAAAATTCTATCCAAGCGAGCCTTTTCTACGTTAAGTATTTTTCCTCGCAAAGGTAAAATAGCTTGAAATCGCCTATCTCTACCCTGTTTTGCCGAACCTCCCGCCGAATCACCCTCGACTAAATACAGCTCGCAAAATTGAGGATCTTTAATGGAACAATCAGCTAATTTACCTGGTAATGTAGTACTTTCTAAAGCATTTTTTCTCCGGGTTAATTCGCGAGCCTTACGAGCAGCCTCTCTGGCTCGAGCAGCAAATATTGCTTTTTCAATTATTTTTTTACCTACTGAAGGATTTTCTTCTAAAAAGTTAGTCATAGACTCATTAACAATACTTTCGACTATTCCACGAACCTCACTATTTCCTAATTTCGTTTTAGTTTGGCCTTCAAACTGAGGTTCCGGAACCTTTACACTAAGTACAGCAGTTAAACCTTCTCTAATATCTTCTCCTGATAAATTACTATCATTTTCTTTTAATAAATTTTGTTTACGGGCATAATCATTGACAATTCTAGTAAGAGCTGATTTAAAACCTGATTCGTGGGTACCACCTTCATGAGTATGAATATTGTTGGCATATGACAAAATATTTTCTGTATAAGTATCCGTGTATTGTAAGGCAAGTTCTACCTGTACCTTATCTTTTTCATCATTAAAATAAATAACTTTGGAATTAATAGCATCTTTATTTTTGTTAATAAACTTAACAAAATCAATGATACCACCAGTATGGAAAAATTGGGTTTCTTTATTTTCCCTTTCATCCTTTAGAATAATTTTTAAACCCTTATTAAGAAAAGATAATTCTCTTAATCGTTGGGCTAAAATATCAAAGTCATAAACTATTTCTTCAAATATCGTTGTATCTGGTTTAAAAGTTATTTTCGTACCTACTTTTTTGGTATTGCCTATTACTTTTAATTTAGAGACGGTTTTACCTTTTTCATATCTTTGATGAAATATTTTATTTTCTCTACTTACTTCCACTTCTAACCATTCGGATAAAGCATTTACTACAGACATACCAACACCGTGTAACCCACCAGATACTTTATAGCCTTGTCCACCAAATTTGCCACCGGCGTGTAAGGTAGTTAAAACAAGTTCAACTGCCGGTATTTTCATTTTAGGATGTGGTTCTACAGGGATACCACGACCTTCATCAATTACAGTGATGCTATTGTTTTCATGAATAATAACATTAATTTTATTGCCAAAACCAGCTAAAGCCTCATCAATACTATTATCAACTATTTCAAAAACTAAATGATGTAAGCCCCGGGAACTTGTACTACCTATATACATTCCGGGGCGTTTACGAACGGCTTCTAAACCTTCAAGGACTTGTATTTCATTAGCTGTATAATCATTGTTATGATTGAGTTGATCCACATTTTTCTCCCCTTGCTAAATTTTTCTTTACATCTAGTTTTTATATTAGAAGAAAAATAACCAAAACTTTTCTACATAAGATCTAACCTCTAATATCAAACTTATAATTTTTAATTGCCTCTAAAGTAAAATTATAACAAATTGTTTATTTTGTAGCAAATATATATTCCTTTTTTTACCTCTTT
>JBMNUR010000063.1:0-11905 GCA_050946395.1 Peptococcales bacterium | reverse complement strand
AGCCACTGAACGATGACGGCCCCCTGTACAGCCAATACCTATCACCAAATGGGTCTTGCCCTCGGTAATGTAATTGGGAATTAGAAAATTTAGTAAACCATAGTATTTTTCCACAAACTCTCGGCTAATGGGAGACTTGAAAACGTATTCCTGGATTTCCCTATCACTGCCGGTTAAAGCTTTCAACTCAGGGATATAGTAGGGATTTGGTAAAAACCGTACATCAACTAAAAGGTCAGTATCTAGGGGAATTCCGTATTTGTAACCAAAGGATAGGACGGTAATGGATAATATTTTTTCATAATCGTTTTTTCCCCATAATCTCTGGATTTCTTCTTTAAGGTGATTGGGTTTAAGCTCAGAAGTATCGATTATTTTATTGGCTCTACCTCGCAATTCCTGTAAACGTTCCCGTTCGAGCTTAATGCCTTCCATTATTCCCTCACCATCAGAAAGGGGATGCCGCCTTCTGGTTTCTTTATAGCGGTTTACTAAAATTTCATTAGCCGCCTCTAAGAATAAAATCTCATAATGGATACCCATAGCCTTTAAATCTTCTAAAGCGACAAAAAGGTCGTCAAAAAACTGTCCACCTCTTATATCTATCACAAGTGCCACCTTATTAACTTTTCCTTTAGATTGAGTACATAACTCAGCAAACTTAGGAATTAAAGCTGGTGGTAAATTGTCCACACAAAAATAACCTAAATCCTCCAAGCTCCTTACCGCCTGAGTTTTGCCTGCTCCTGAAAGTCCTGTTATTATTAAAAAACGAATTTGTGCCATAAAATCACCACTTTCATTAATTCGTCTATTCGTGGGCGATTGGGTGAGTGGGCGCGAAAAACCAGTTCAAAAACTTTGTCTATATACGATAATTATTTCCTGTTTGTCATGCCCGCCGTAGATGTGACAATCTCTGGGGTTTTAGATCGCCACGTCCTATCATGCCTCGCGATGACACTGATGGGCGCCCAATGGGTGCCTCTACTTTCCAACCTTTCACTGTTTCACTCTTTCACTGCATTTAACACTCTTTCTGCCGGGACTTGAGCTTTAGTCAATACATAACGACCATAATCAAATTCTCCTACCATTTCCGGAAAGTGGGCATCACTATTAACAATAAAATTAACACCACATTTGGCAATGGCAAGAACATCTGCTACTTTTGGAAAAGTGTGGCCAGTATTTATTTCTAAGGCAGTATTCCTTTGAATACACGCCCTACTTAATTCCTGGTAATTAACGTCCATTTTTAAACCGGGATGAGTCACTGCCAAAACGTCATATTTATATATGGACTCTATTAGGGTTTTAGTATTAGTATTCTTTACTTTTTCCTTTACTCCTTTATTGAATTTGACCATTTGATTTCCTAAAACAAAGTTCCATGCCGTACCTATATTACTAGGGACCACATAGGGATGTAGCCCAACCAAAAGGTAATCAAGTTCTTCTATTACTTTTTCATGAATATCAAGCTGACCTTGTAAACCAACAATATCCGCTTCAGCTCCCACCATTATTTTAAGCTCGGGGAAATTTTTCGCCAAGTCTCTTGTTTCAGCTTTTATTTTTAGGTAGGTACTGCTACTCTTTACACCTGTACCGATATTTGCCGGCCCATGGTCACTTATCCCTACTTCCTTCAGCTTTTTTAACCGTGCACTTTCAACCATATCTATTACTTTTGCGCGACCATCACTATAATCAGTATGCATATGATAGTCCCCATAAAACTTCATCTCAAAAAACCCCTTAATAAGTTCTTTGCCTAGTGTACCCTATAACCTTTAGGTAATTACGGGAATTAAAAAACCCAACCTTGTATTTAAAGTCGGGTTTAGCATTTCTTTTTTTCTTGTTCTTTACGCATTATTTTAACAATTAAACTATCCAACTCTGTACTTAGTTGGTATGTTTGGCAGTTTAATAATAATCGTGTATCACCATTAACAAAGGCATGGAGTTTATAACGCACTTTTTCCATTTCTTGCTGTAATTCTAGCAAAGAGGTTTCCGACATTTGAAATTATTACCTCCTATGAGATTCATTTACATATTCATCTTCGACGTTTATTTTACAATTCCTGCCTAAATGTTTTAAAATTAGTAAATTTGTTGGAAAAAATGTATATATTACACAAATTTTAACACTAAATTTTCGATTGCTTCCGCAACTCCATCATCATTATTACTTTTTACTATCAAATCAGCAGCATCTTTTAAAGGCGTAACTGCATTCCCTACTGCAACCCCACACCCTGCATACTCAATCATATCCAGGTCATTCATATTATCACCAATAGCAATAACTTGTTGTCGATTTATGCCTAATGACTCTGCTAACTCCCTTAGAGCATTACCTTTAGTTGCCTTAGGGTGAGAAATTTCTAAGAAAGTTTTTTGAGACTTAGTAATGTTTATTACCTTGGGGAATTTCTGCGCAATTTTTTCCGCCAACTCATCAAGTTTATCACTTTCATCAATAAATAAAATCTTTGTCGGATCTTGTTCTAGAGTATTCGGTAATTCGACATAATGAACAGGAGCTTTAGCAATTTTAGCATATTGCTTACCCCAACCGGTGGCCTCTTCCATATATAATTCATCATTTATGTAGGCATTAGTATGAATACCGAAAGGCTTGGTAAATCTGATAACTTCCTTAGCAATTTCAAGTTCAATAGGGCGATGATAAACTTCCCGTCCGTCAGCATATTTCACCAAGGCTCCTTGATAAGTAATAAGCGGTAAGTCAAGGCCTAAATCGAGGGCATAAGGAAGTGCGGAACAATACATTCTCCCTGTAGCAAAGGTGACTAGTGTACCTTTCTCAATTGCAGTACTAATAGCCTTTTGAGCCCGTTCTGAGATAGTTAAATCATTACGCAACAAAGTATCATCCAAATCAATGGCAATTAGTTTATATTCCATGAAATCCTCCGTTATTTAAAAGTATATTAATTAAACCACGGGCCCTTGCGGGCACATGGATAAACACGGATATTAAATATGGGACCGAAAGAAAACATGCAATCCGAGTGTATCTGTGTTTATCTGTGGTTAAATTACCTACTAATCCTTTACTAAAGCATTTAAAACCGAGCTAATTAATGCAAGCAATAGTGCCCCAATGGTTGCGGCCCAAAATCCCTTTACACTAAAGCCGTTAACTACAGTGCTGGTGATTTTAAGCATAAAACCGTTAATAATTAATGTAAACAAGCCTAAAGTAACTAAGTTAAGTGGTAAGGTAAGAAATATAATGATTGGTCTAATTATAGCATTAACAATACCCAGAACCAAAGCTGCGAACAAAGCAGCTAAGAAACCATTTACCTCAATGCCGGCAATAAGGGATGATGTGACTAATAATGCTAAACCATTAAGTATCCAACGAACAACCCAACCCTTCATCTTTTCATACCTCCTTTATTAATAGCTTCTATTCGTGAGCGCGTACGCTCGTGGGCGCGAATAACATTTTTGCGTAAATTCTCTAATTCTAGAGACAGATTACCAAAGATGCCCAACAACTGGTGTTTAACGATCCCTGACCAACTGTCCATCCGTGTGTATCCATGTGCCCGTAGGGCCCGTGGTTTAATTATTCTTCTTCGTTCGGAGTAACAAATCCTGGTGCGTGTGTAAATATTCATAGACTCCTTCAGCAACCTTGTGGTTAATTCCGTCTACTTGTGCTAATTCTTCTATACTAGCCTCTTGAATTTTTTTAAAGGAACCGAAATGCTTTAAAAGATTTTGCTTACGTTTTTCGCCAATACCAGGAATATCATCTAAAATAGATGCTAAATTCCTTTTTCCTCGCAAACTCCGGTGGTAAGTAATAGCAAACCGATGGGCTTCATCTCTAATCCGTTGCAGTAGATATAATGCTTTTGATGAGCGAGGTAAAATTATCGGTTCTGATTGTTCTCCTGCAAAGAGCCATTCTTCCCGTTCAGCCAAACCAAAGGTGGGGATATTAGCAAAACCCTGTTCCTCCATAGCTTTACGGGCTGATTCTAATTGTCCTTTACCCCCATCTATGATTACTAAGTCAGGCAACTTAGAAAATTTACCTTTGTCACCAATGTCCTTTTTTTCTTCCCGGGCATTGCGGAACCTTCTGGCAATAACTTCATACATACTGGCATAATCATTTGGCCCTTCCACAGTTTTTATTTTAAACCGACGATATTGATCTTTCTTAGGTTTACCTCCCTCGAAAACAACCATAGAAGCCACGCTATCTGTCCCTTGAGTATTAGAAATATCAAAACACTCAATACGTAAAGGTGGACGGGGTAATGCCAACTCTTTTTCCAGTTCCATAACTGCTCCTTCAGTCATAGCTTTCTTCTCTCGTTTTTCTAGTTCTACCTTATCCATAGCCTCCAGAGCATTTTTACCTACTAATTCGAGTAATTCTTTACGATCTCCTCTTTTGGGAACCTTAATATAAACCCGACTTCCCTTTTTTTCTGAAAGCCATTCTTCGAGAACCTTTACTTCAGATAATTCCGTTTCCACAAGAATTTCGCGGGGTATAAAATCCTGCTGGATGTAGTATTGCTTTATAAAAGCTTCTAAGACCTCACTTCGTTCTAAATCATCCGTGCCTTTTAAAAAGTAATTCTCCCGGCCAATTATTTTGCCACTTCTGATAAAAAAGACTTGGACACAGGCCTCATTAAACCCCCGAGCCATAGCCATAACATCTTGATCTTCAGTACCACCGGAAACTATCTTTTGTTTTTCCATTACTAACTTAATGCCTTGAATCTGATCCCTTAACTGGGCCGCCCGTTCAAATTCTAAACTGGCCGCCGCCTGTTCCATGTCTTTTTCCAACTTAACTAGTAAAGCTTCTTCTTTTCCTTCAAGAAAAAGTACCACTTGTTTAATAATTTCGTTGTATTCTTCTTTAGAAATTCGCCCGATACAAGGAGCTAGACATCTTTTGATATGAGCATTAAGACAAGGCCTTTCATTGGTAAATACGGGTTGTTTACAACTACGAAAGGGAAAAAGCCTTTTCAATAATTCAATGGTTTCCCGCAAATTAGTTGCACTGGTATAGGGCCCAAAATATTTAGCACCGTCTTTATAAACTTTTCTAGTAACAATAACCCGAGGATAATCTTCCGCAGTAATTTTGAGGTATGGATAAGTTTTATCATCCTTTAGACTAACATTATATTTAGGGCGATGTTCTTTTATTAAATTACACTCCAAAATTAGAGCTTCCAGCTCAGTATCAGTCAAAATATATTCCAGATCGGCAATATTTTTGACTAAGGCCCTGGTTTTGGCGGAATCATGTTTTTTATTCTGAAAATAAGACTTAACCCTACTTTTTAGAGAAATAGCCTTACCAACATAAATAATATCCCCGGAAGAATTTTTCATCAAATATACTCCCGGACTACTAGGGAGAGCGTTTAATTTGTCTTGCAGCATGGAGTGCCTCCTTTGTCAATTCGCCAATTCTCTTTTCGTCTTTCGTAATTCTTAGGCACGTGAACGCGAAAAACATCATGGTTACGAATGAAATCGCCATTTTGTCATTGCTATGACAGAATAGCGACTTCACCCATTAGCCAATAAGACTTTACGTAAAAACTGCCCCGTATAAGATGCTTCCACTTGGGCCACTTCTTCCGGTGTGCCGGCTGCTACAAGTTGTCCCCCTTTATTGCCACCCTCAGGCCCCAAGTCAATAACATAATCTGCAGATTTTATAACATCCAGGTTATGTTCGATGACAAGTACCGTATCACCTGCATCCACCAGCCTACTTAAAACATCTAAGAGTTTATGAATATCCGCAATATGAAGGCCGGTAGTAGGCTCATCTAGAATATATAATGTTTTTCCATTACTACGCCGGGAAAGTTCAGCTGCTAGCTTAACTCTTTGGGCTTCACCACCGGATAAAGTAGTTGCCGGTTGTCCTAGACGTATATATCCTAACCCAACATCTTGAAGAGTTTTTAGCTTACGATGGATTTTAGGGATGTTTTGGAAAAAATCCGTAGCCTGATCCACAGTCATATCTAGGACTTGAGAAATGTTTTTACCTTTATATCTAACTTCGAGGGTTTCCCTATTGTATCGCTGACCTTTACATACTTCACAGGGAACATAAACATCAGGTAAAAAGTGCATCTCAATTTTGATAATACCGTCACCCCGACAAGCCTCACAGCGACCGCCTTTAACATTAAAACTAAAACGTCCTGGCTTATAACCCCGCATTTTAGCATCTGGCGTCTGGGAGAATATTTCTCTAATGGCATCAAATACAGAAGTATAGGTTGCCGGGTTAGAACGTGGAGTCCGGCCAATAGGGGACTGGTCAATGGCAATTATTTTATCCAGATGTTCTACCCCTTCTATTGCTGTATGTTCCCCCGGTTTCATTTTGGATTGTCTATATAGCTTTTCAATAAGTCCTTTATAAAGAATTTCATTTACTAAAGTGCTTTTACCTGATCCCGATACACCGGTGACACAGGTAAATACCCCCATTGGAATGCTTACATCTAAATTACGTAGGTTATTTTCCTTAGCACCTTTTACTTTAATGTATTTGCCATTAGGTGCACGCCGGACCGGAGGAATAGGAATAGTTTTTCTTCCGGAAAGATATTGCCCGGTAATAGACTCTTCGACCTGCTTAATATCCTCTAATGTTCCTTGAGCAACAACTTCTCCACCCTGGACTCCTGCTCCCGGTCCTATATCTATAATATGGTCGGCGGCCAGCATTGTTTCCTCATCATGTTCAACAACGATTAAGGTGTTTCCAATATCACGAAGATGTTCTAACGCAGAAATCAGACGAGCATTATCCCGTTGGTGGAGACCAATACTGGGCTCATCCAAAATATAGAGAACACCTACTAGCCCTGACCCTATTTGAGTAGCTAGCCTAATCCGCTGGGCTTCACCACCAGATAATGTGCCGGCTGCCCGACTTAATGTCAAATACTCCAAACCTACCGTAACCAAAAAATCTATTCGTTCTGTGATTTCTTTTAAAACTTGTCGGGCAATAAGCATATCCCGTTGGGAAAGTTCTAACTGAGAAAAAAACTCTTTGCTTTCCAAGACAGTCATATTAGTTACTTCTGAAATATTCTTACCCCCGATTTTAACAGCTAAAACCTCAGGTTTAAGGCGGGCTCCTTGACACTGAGGACAGGGATTGTTTGCCATATATTGTTCAATATCTTCCCGAGAGTAACTGGATTGAGTTTCTAAATATCTCCGTTGTAAATTAGGGATAACTCCTTCAAAATTCGTGTCATAAACCCTGCTTTCGTTATACATATTAGTATATTTAAAACGGATTTTCTCATCGCCGGAACCATAAAGAATGACCTGCAAATGTTCCGGTTTAAGTTTTTCAAGTGGAGTAGCCATACTAAAGCCATAATGTTTGGCCAAACACTCCAAAAGTTGTTGATAATAACCGTTAACCTGTTTACTCCAGGGGATAATGGCACCTTCTGCCAAACTCAAGCTTTTATCCGGAATTACTAAATCCGAATCGATCTCTAGCTTAGCTCCCAAACCATCACATTCCGGACATGCCCCATAAGGACTATTAAAAGAAAACATCCGGGGGGTTATTTCGGAAAAACTAATACCACAATCCACACAGGCAAAATTCTGGCTAAAAACTAATCTTTCGCTATCGATAATATCTATATTAACTAACCCTTCAGCGAGATTTAATGCTGTTTCTAAGGAATCCGCCAATCTATTTTCAATTCCTTCTTTGATTACAATCCGGTCCACAACAACTTCAATAGTATGCTTTTTATTTTTCTCTAGCTTTATTTCTTCTGCTATTTCCCTTAATTCACCATCTACCATTACCCTTACATAGCCACTTTTTTTCAGATCCTCTAAGACTTTTTGATGTTCACCTTTACGACCTCGTATTACAGGAGCTAAGATCTGGATTCTTGTCCGTTCCGGATAAGTCATAAGCTGATCCACCATCTGCTGAACAGTCTGCTGGGCAATTGGTTTACCACATTTATAACAGTGGGCTTTACCAATGCGAGCAAATAAAAGTCGTAGATAATCATAGATTTCCGTAACTGTCCCAACTGTGGAACGGGGATTACGGTTGGTCGTCTTCTGGTCAATGGAAATAGCAGGTGATAAACCTTCAATATAATCCACATCAGGTTTGTCCATCTGCCCCAAAAACTGTCGAGCATAGGCTGATAAAGATTCTACATATCTACGTTGGCCTTCCGCATAAATGGTGTCAAAAGCTAAAGAAGATTTACCAGAGCCACTAAGACCGGTAATAACTACAAACTTATCCCGAGGTATCTCAATATCTATATTTTTTAGGTTATGCACCCGTGCTCCGTTAATGATTATTTTATCACGTGCCATTTTTTCTCCTCCGTAAAAACCGTCGATAGTCGATGGTCGATAGTTTATCGTTTTATTTTAAACCACGGGCCCTCCGGGCACACGGATGCACACGGAAAAATTAAAATATTTATAAAAAATGCGCGAAATTCTCGGTTCCCTTAAAGCGCGCCTTCCAGTACTGTAATCCTTGACACTTTGCAAAATTGCAAAGTATATAAATTTCTAAATAACCCCATAGCTTAATCTACAATCCGTGTTCATCCGTGGTTAATTAATAAATTGATCCTCAAACTTAACCCCAAAGATTAAATCTTTCCTTTCAGTTCAATAATCAAATCCCGCAAAATAGCCGCTTTTTCGAATTCCAGATTACGGGCTGCTTCTTGCATTTCTTTTTCATAATTTTTAACCAGCTTCCTAATATCAGCTTTCGACATTTTTTCCACATTACCATGGGATAACTTGTATTCCGGCTCTTTTTCGGCAACTTTGGTTGCTTCAATAACTTGCCGAACAGATTTTTTAATTGTTTGGGGTGTTATTTTAAATTTCTTATTAAATTCCAACTGCAAGGTTCGCCGACGTTCAGTTTCATTAATTGCTCGTTCCATAGAACCTGTTATTTTATCAGCATACATAATAACTTTACCGTTCACATTTCGAGCGGCCCTGCCGATAGTCTGAATCAAGGATCGTTCAGAGCGTAAAAACCCTTCTTTATCGGCATCCAAAATAGCTACCAGGGAAACCTCCGGCAAATCCAAACCTTCCCGTAAGAGATTAATACCTACTAAAACGTCAAAAACACCTAACCGCAAATCCCTTAATATCTCCATCCGCTCAATAGTCTTTATTTCCGAATGAAGATAACGGACTTTTAAACCCATTTCTTTAAAATAATCGGTCAGGTCTTCGGCCATCTTTTTAGTTAGAGTTGTAATTAAAACCCTTTCGTCCCGTTCAATTCGTAGCTTTAATTCGTCAAATAGGTCATCAATTTGACCTTTTACCGGGCGAACTTCAATCTCTGGATCAACTAAACCCGTAGGTCTAATGATTTGCTCCACAACCTTTGCACTATGTTGTTGTTCATAGGGGCCGGGAGTAGCGGAAACAAAAATTGTTTGACCTATCTTATGTTCAAATTCATGAAACTGTAAAGGCCTGTTATCTAAGGCCGAGGGTAGACGAAAGCCATGTTCTACTAAACTTGTTTTCCGAGATTTATCTCCTTCATACATTCCTCCTATTTGGGGAATAGTCACATGGGACTCATCAATCATAATTATAAAGTCATCAGGAAAAAAATCTAAAAGAGTATATGGGGGTTCCCCCGGTTCTCTGCCTGTTAAATGTCGGGAATAGTTTTCTATCCCAGTACAAAAGCCTACCTCACGAATCATTTCTAGATCATAGCGTGTTCTCTGCTCCAGCCTTTGGGCTTCCAAAAGCTTATCCCGGCTTCTTAAATCCGCCAATCTTTCTTCTAACTCTTTTTCTATATTAGCCAAAGCCGTTTCTAAATACTCAGGAGCTGTAATGTAGTGAGTAGCCGGGAAAATTCCCACATGACTACGTTGGCCTAATATTTCTCCTGTAAGGATATCAACTTCCAAAATCCGATCAATTTCATCGCCGAACATTTCAATCCGAATTGCCTTTTCGGAAAGGGAAGCAGGTAAAACCTCGATAACATCACCCCGGACTCGAAAAGTGCCTCGTACGAAGTTCATATCATTACGTTCATATTGGATATCCACCAGTTTTCTTAAAATCTTATCCCGCTCGTATTCTTGTCCTACCCTTAGTGATAGGGTTTGGTTTTTATAATCCTCTGGTGAACCTAAACCATAAATACAAGAAACACTAGCCACAATGATCACATCCCGTCGTTCAAAAAGGGCTGAAGTAGCTGAGTGGCGCAGTTTTTCTATTTCTTCGTTAATCTGTGCATCTTTTTCAATATAGGTATCCGTATGGGCAATATAGGCCTCCGGTTGATAATAATCATAATAACTTACAAAATACTCTACAGCATTTTCCGGAAAAAATTCTTTAAACTCACTGCAAAGTTGGGCAGCCAAGGTCTTATTATGAGCAATGACTAGGGTAGGTCTATTTACCTCAGCAATAACATTGGCCATAGTATAAGTTTTCCCTGACCCGGTAACCCCCAAAAGGGTCTGCTTAGGCAAACCACAATAAAGTCCATCTACCAACTGGGCAATTGCTTTAGGCTGATCACCTTGAGGTTTATAGTCAGCAACTAATTTAAATTTATCTGCCATATTAAAACACCACCACTTATCTTCTCCTAATTTGTGATTATATCATAATTTATTACCCGTTTTTGTGCATCCTAAATCTATTGAGATAAATATTACATGTAATTATTGGATAAGATACCAATTGAGGCTTCGCCGAACCTACAGTAACTACAGAGCTACAGTTCTACAGGTTAAGGTTGAGGTTAAGATTTCGCTACTCTAGATTAAACTATTATTTAACCACAGATGAACACAGATAAACACGGATTGCATGTTGCTTTTTTACCATGGTGGACACGCGAATCTTAACCTAATTCCATCCGTGTTTATCCATGTACCCAAAGGGCCCGTGGTTTAAATAAAGCTATAGCCTATCAACTATTGACTTACTACTAAAGGAGAGTTTTTGTGTTAAGTAGAAGAGAGTTTTTAAAACTTTGTTTACAGACTACGGCGGGAATTGGTTTGGCTGGGCTTTTGCGGCCACCGATTTTTGAAACTTTAGCTCAAGGAGAGATTACAAGACCACCTGTTATTTGGCTTGAGTTAGGCTCTTGTACCGGTGAATCAATATCCTTGGATAATAGCTTTGATCCTGACTTAAAGAAGCTTTTTCTTGAAATGATTGACCTTAGGTATCATTGGCTATTTATGCATGCCCAAGGAGACCTAGCAATAGAGATTCTGCTGGATACAGTTAAAAATGAAGCGGGTAAGTTTATCCTGGTAGTAGAAGGCTCTGTAGTTACACGAAATGAAGGACGTTATGATATCTTATTGGAACGAGACGGACAAAAGATTCCCGGTATTACCATTTTGAAAGAAATTGCCCCTCATGCCAAATATGTAATGGCTGTTGGTGCTTGTGCAGCTTTTGGGGGCCCGGGAGCAGCTTATCCAAATCCGGCCCGAGGAGTTGGTGTCCAAGAAGTTCTTGACCGGAAAGTAATTAATATTCCTGGTTGCCCTTCCCATCCTGATTGGATGATTGGGACATTGGCTCACTTAATTATGTACGGGGAACCAGAACTAAATAACTATAATGCACCAACTATGTTTTTCGGCAAAACAATCCATGACCTATGCAGTAGACGTTCTGATTTTAATGAAGGCAATTTTGCTGAATATCCCGGTGATGAAGGATGTTTTTATAAAATTGGCTGTAAAGGGCCTGTCACATATGCGGATTGCCCTACCCGCCAATGGAATAACCATGTTAACTGGCC
>JBMNUR010000062.1:0-12233 GCA_050946395.1 Peptococcales bacterium | reverse complement strand
TTGTTGGCTTACGTGAAGCAGAGCTCCTGAACATAACACAATCCCATGTTCGATGTCCCGGGTGGTAACTTCATCCGGGACAATTGATTATGACCTTGTTTGGGGAGGGTGTGGTGCAAAAGTCAAGGTATCACACATAAAAGGCTCTTGCAAAATAGTAATGAATTGACAATGCCATTCTTCGGAGCAATTTGAAGCCGCTTCAGAAGCTCCTGCCATCCTATGAGAATCCGATAAGAATCCAAATCAGTTGATTGCCGAGTACAGGTCGTTGACGTAGAACTCGACACCCTGTTCATGCCGTTTCGGAGTGAACCTCACTATCGTTGCCTCATCAGGCATTACAGTAAGCAGATTGTCGGAGAATGCCCCCGGCGTCCGGCTGGCCAGCATTACGAAAAATGCAGGTTTTATTGACTTGAGGGAAATCTCGTACACGTCGCTTTTGAGTTTTTTAACCGTTGAGATGCTGATTTCCGGCTCTTTAAGCATGGCGTCCTTGGGCTTTGTCAACAGCAGCGTGTATTCGGTAATTCGTTCATCCTCAGTATGGAGGAACGCCCTTGCGAAGGTATTCCTGCTATCAATGATATTCAAAGGAATGACATCAAGGAGTCTTGAATCATTGCTTGAGAGCGTTGCGCTGAAATTCCTGGCTTCGACGACATTCCCGCTGAAGTCATATAAGCGCAAGGCGACATCGACGGCTTTCGATACAGCCGAATCATTCACCGCATACAAATACAGATGATCATCCTTCGTATACAGAAGAGGACATGTGGGCTCATAGAAATGTTTTGCGCAGTAGTGCAAGGCCTTCAGACGTCCGCTGTACTCGATGCTCGACCATGATGTAACAGGCCATACATCGTTAAGCTGCCAGTAGAGCGTACCCATGCAGTAAGGCATAAGGCTTCTCCAGTACGTAACCCCCGTCTGCATCGCAAGAGCCTGCTGAACCTGAGACAGATACAGCTTCTTCTCAAAACTGTCAGGAATTCTGAACAGTCTTGAAAAATGCTCAAAAATAATCTGATTTCCGCTCCTGTTTTTCTGATGATGAAGCATTACCGGCGAGAAGATGTCAAACTGGGTCTCCGGGGCGAACGTTTTCACTTCCTCAAGCGACGGGAAGCTCTGGTAGCCGAACTCCGAGCAGAACCTTGGTCTGATTGTATGGTATTCCTCAAAATCCTTCCTATCATGCCATACCGACCAGAAATGCATATCTCCTTTTCCATCGGAATGCCAGTTGTCAGACCTGTCCCCGGGACCTGCACAAGGTGAAGACGGCCAGAAAAGCCTGGTAGGATCCTCTTCCGTTATGACCCGACCGACTAGATCATCATTGAATTTGACGTATTCGGCATAGTATTTCTCGTAGTTGTTCCGGGTTATCTCTCTCCAGTTCAAAGCCCCCAGATTCTCGTTGTTTCCACAGTAGAGAGCGATGGACGGATGAATCTTGATTCTTCTGATCTGATCCCTCAGCTCACGTTCAACGGAACTCATGAACCAATCTACGGTAGGATATGCGGCACATGCGAACATCATGTCATGCCAGATGAGGATTCCATATCTGTCGCATGCATCATAAAAAGCTTTCTTTTCATACCATCCGCCGCCCCATATCCTGATCGTGTTCATGTTGGCCTTGACGACATCCCGGAGAATTGATTCATACCGTTCTGTGGTGATTCTTGCAGGGAGCGCATCCTGAGGAATCCAGTTCGCACCCTTGGAGAAGATATCCTGACCATTTACACTGAACGTAAGCTCCCGGCCTCCCATCGTAGGCTCTGTCTTGACCTCCATTGTCCTGAAACCGATCCTGTGGGCGATCTTCTGATTCATGACCTCGACGTCAATGTCATATAACGGTTGTTCTCCGAACCCCGCAGGCCACCAGAGCTTCACACAATCATTCGGAACGCTCATGTTCATGATATATGTATGGACACCTTTTTCCAGCCGAATTTTTTCGGCTGTCTTGAATGTCCCGTTTTCCGCTCTCATCGATGCATTGGCGAAAACGGTCATGGTTTCAGTGCTCTGGATTCTCAATTCCGACCTGATGCGCCATCCGTCTTTATTCGGATTTGTGACCACACTGAAATCCTCGAACAGGAACGAGTCCGCGGAGACGAGCCTGACGCTTTCATAGATTCCACAGACGAGGATGGTCGGACCCCAGTCCCATCCCCCGTTGCACTGTGTTTTTCGAACAAGGTTCACATGGGGTGAAAGGTTGGGGGCATCATCGCAAGGGAAAGGAAACGGAAGGCGTTCGTTCCTCTCGGCTGCGACCTTCTCTGCCGATATGAAGTCAAACCGGATCGTGTTTTCACCGTCCAGCATGAAATCCGTGACATCCATGTGATGGATATGGAACTCATTGTCGAACTCACCTGCCACCTTCCCGTTTATAAGAAGGGTGGCTATGGTATCGACCTTTTCGAGGCAAAGAAAGCATCTTTCCGAGCTCTTCCGGTAATGGAAAGACCTCTCAATGCTCCAGTCGCTCTTTCCGACCCAAAGGCAGTCCAGCTCGTTGGTCCCGTAGTACGGGTCTTGAATGATGCCATGTTCCAGAAGTGTACTGTGCACATCACCCGGAATTGTCATCGTAAAACCATCACCGGCATTCACACCCGCATCATTCCGAGCGGGTGAAGTCGCTGTCAGCTGCCATTCACCATCAAGAAAAAGAGTCCTCATTCCCTACCTTACCGAAAATGTTCTACGTGTTATCGCTTTGAAATCAATTTCTGGGTCTTTTTGTCAAAGATGCAGATCGATTCAGGTCTTGGTCTGACAAAAAGCTTCTCTTCAACAGGTTTTAGAATATTTGCAGGTGTTATCACCCGTACGTTTGTATTCCCGAGACGGCATTTGTAAAGGTTCTCCTTGCCAAGATGTTCGATGTATTGCGTCTCAAGTGAAAGTACGTTGTCCCGACTGTCGACCAGGTCGAACGTATGAGGTCTGATTCCGAGAACGACTTCGTCCGATGTGAGCCCGTCCGCATCCACGATACTGGTTGAAATCTCTATCGTCCCGCCGATCGTCTTGCAGATATATGATGAACCAGCCTTCGCAAATGTCCCATCGACAAAGTTCATCGGAGGATTGCCGATAAACGAGGCGACGAACAGATTATTGGGCCTGTTGTAAAGCTCATCGGGCTTTGCATACTGCTGAAGAGCTCCCTGGTCGATCACGGCGATGTGCGAGGACATAGCCATCGCCTCCTCCTGGTCATGGGTGACGATGATCGCGGTAAGTCCCAATTCTTCCTGAACCTTCTTGATTTCATCCCTGATCTCCAGCTTCAATCGTGCATCAAGGTTGCTCATCGGTTCATCAAGAAGCAATATCTGAGGATTCTTTACCAACGCGCGGCACATTGCGACTCTCTGCTGCTGACCACCTGAAATCTGGGAAGGCATTCTCTTGAGGAGCCCCTCAATCTTCACGACCTTGGCGATGTAATTCACCTTTTCATCAATTTCTTCCTTCGATAAAGATTTCATCTGCGTCAGAGGGAATGCTATGTTCTTATAGACGCTCATGTTGGGATATAATGCGTAGCTTTGGAAAACCATTCCAATGTTTCTATCCTTTGGGAGAACATTATTCATATATTTCCCATTGAAATAGATGTTGCCTTCAGTGGGGCGGTAGAGACCGCACAGCATCATCAGGGTCGTGCTCTTTCCACAGCCGGAGGGCCCGAGAAGAGCCACGAAGTCACCCTTTTCAATCGTCAGATTGATATTTCGGATGGCGTAGCTCTTTCCACCATCATACGATTTTCCTACATTCTCCAAACGGATCATTGGTTCACTCACTGTTTTGATCCTCCCTGCTTAACCTGAAGAAGCGTTTTCTGGGTACAAACGAAGCCGATAATGACCGGAATGATATAGCAAATGCAGGCTGCCGCCAGAACTCCGCCGCTTACTATGAATCTTCCATCTTCCCTGTCCATCATCGCTCCGATGAAGCTGGACATGGTACTGGAGTTGCCTCGCATGAAGAGGTTGATAAGTATGTATTCACCCCATCCGCTGAGGAAGGAGTTTACCAGGATGACCAGAATACCGGGCTTGGCTGCGGGAACTATCACCTTGTAGAACGTCTTGAAACGAGATGCCCCATCTACGATTGCAGCCCATTCCATATCCCAGTTCACATGATCGAAAAAGCCTTTCATCAGCCAGATCGCACCGGGAAGATACATTGCGACCTTGAGAAAAATGACACCTATGAGCTTATTGACAAGACCCATCTTGCTCAAAAGAATAATGAAGCTGATGAGAAGGGCGACGGAAGGAAAGGCGTCAAGGACGACAAGCATCCTGGCCATGAATCTTCTTCCAACAAACTTGGTTCTTGAAAAAGCATATGCGGCAGGAACCGCAGTGACTATAACACAAACAGCCATGATTGTCGCGAACATCAGACTGGACAGCAGCGGTTTATAGGCTGGAGGCAGATATTGACCTCGTTTCAATTCAATTTCCTGCCACAGAAACGACCAATTTTCGAGTGTGAAACTGCCGTCCCTGGTGGTCATCGCACTTGTGAACAGCCATGCATACGGTATGATGATGATGCTGGAAAACAGAATGAGGATGATTACATGCTTCAAGACGCCTGGCGGACGATCGTCCACCTGAACCCGTTCAAAAAACCTTCTTTTCGTATCCATGTTCGCCACCTCATATATCCATGCGAGGATCTTGCATCTGCTTGTCAATCTTGAAGATTCTCAACATGAGCATTCCCAAAGCGGTCGACATGATGACCATAAACACCGAAAGTGCCGCACCATAACCATACTCTTGGAAGTCATAAGCGTTCTGATAGATGTAGTAGGCGTATGTCGTCGTCTTTGCCATCGGACCTCCATCTGTAAGTAGCTTGATCGACTCATATGTGCAGAAACTTCCCAGAATAGTCCAAAGAGTCTTCTGCATGATGGGCCAGCGAAGGTACGAAAGCACGATCTTGAAGCATATCGTCAGAGATGATGCCCCATCGACCTTTGCGGACTGGATGACGTTCTCGGGAATCTGGCTTACTGCGGAACTGAACAGGATGACGGAACCGGAAGCAGCCTTGAGAATCGTCGTGAACAGCAATAAAAACATCGCATAATCTGTAAACCACGCCACTGAAGGAAGACCGAAGAAGGCAAGAAATTTATTGATAAGCCCATAGTTCTCGGCACCGAAAACGAATTTCCACATGAACATGTAGACAATGGTCGGGGTAAGATCGGGAACCAGCCAGAGAACACGGAATAGAAGTCCAAGTTTTTTTCTTTTATAGATTATATCGAGATAGAACGTCGTGATTATCACTATGAATATCGATCCAAGAACGGAGAATACGACGCTCACGCCCACGAACAGGAATGTCTGCAGAAGAATCTGACCCATACCGGGGTACCCGAATATCTGCCTGTAGTTTCTCAAGCCGATGAAACTGCCTTTCATCGAGAAGTTGAAATCGGTAAAGGAGAGAATGAACATGATGATGATCGGCACCACGACGAAAATCGAAGTGATTATCAGAAATGGTGTCATCATGGCGAAAGGGAAGCCTTGAACCCTGAGCCTGGCGCGGCGATCGGCCATGCGATCTTTTTTCGTCTTAGAACTTTCTTTTTCCATTTTTCTCTCTTTACCGATGTGTCTGCAATGACAGATGTCATTGCAGACACGTGACTTTTAAACGGTTCTGCCTACTCAGTCAACAATGACGTAGTTTCCTTCACCCATGTTGAAGATTGCCTGCTTGATGAAATCATCGGCAATAGCCTCAACGGAACGTGCTGTCGGGTCATTAGCCTTGAGCATCGCTTCCTGAACGGCATTGAAGTACTCTTTTGAATCGGCGTACATATCCTGAAGGCCTTCCTTCAAAGGAGATACTTGGTATTTGAACATGAAAGGAACGAAATCGTTGACAGCCTGCATCCACTTGTCGGCGCGATATGCTTCTGAATTGGCGCTTTCCGTCGTGATGGCAATATGAGCGTGGTCAAGTGAAATGATCAGCTGAAGATCCAGGTCGAGAACGTTGTCCAAGATGCGGCGGCAGTATTCGGCCGTCTTCGCATCTTTCTGAGATGCGGTGGTGAGAGCCCACAGGTAGGGACTGCTTCCGCAGCAGGGAGTGTCGCCAACTTTATGGACAGGAGTGGGAAGCGAGATGAAGTTCTCATCAAAATATTCAGAGGAGACTCCGCTTGCATTCATGCAGTCGCCCTTTGCAGCGACGATGCCGTACCAGCAGAAGCTCTTTCCATTCGGCCAGATATCTCCTTCAAGCATATCCCAGTTGAAGTCGGTGAGCATATTGTACGGCGTGATGCCCATCTGAACGTTCGTGCGATAGAATGTGAGTGCGTCGATGACTGCCTGACGGCTGACAATGTTCTGTCCCTTCTCGTTCTGAGGAGTCTTGCCGCCGCTCCATGTGCAATAGAAGAATGCCCAGTCAGCGCCATTGTTGGGTCTGGTCGTGATGCCATACTGGGTGATTCCCTTATCGACAGCCTGTTTTGCAAGCTTCTGGAGGTCAGCGGTGGTTACCTTGCCCTCGATAGCGGACTGTCTCCATGCGGCGATCTGATCCTCGGTCCAGCCAAGAGCCAGGAGAGCGGGCTTGTACACGATGACGAAACGAGCCTCTGTATCACAGACGATTCCATAGTACTTGCCATCCATGAGACCGAAATCCCTCAGGTTTTTAGGAACCTTTTCCGTGTAGGTCGCATCGTTCACAACGTAGCCTGCATCTACGATATAACCAGCCTGAGCGTACTTGTAAATAATTGACTGCTTGTGAGCGATCATTTCAGGCAGGTTTTTCTCCTGAATCCAGAGGGGGAAGGAGTTCTTGAAATCATCAACCAATTCCCATTCAACCTCAACCGTGTCTTTGCTTCCTTCAGCAGCGAGCTGCGCGTTCAGCCTTCTTGCCGCTTCAATGATCGCATTCGGACGCCAAGCCTCGTCTGTCGCGGCGATCCTGAATACATAATGCTGTCCGTCGCCTGCAACGCCGGCACTTCCGACATCCGATTTCTCCCGTGTCGCACCAGCGAAAACACTGGACATTGCAAGAACGAGAACCAACATAATAATGCTCAATTTCTTCATGACTTTCTCCTTTTAGTGTTTTAGAAAGAATCTAAGACACTATACCATCGGGTTTTCAGAAGAAGGTATGAACAATCTTGTCGAGAATGTATGTCAGTTTTTGTCCGATCATCCGGAGTTATCAGTTTGTTCTTGTCGCCCAGGCGTACAAGACCTGCAATAGCCCTTTTCCTGAAAGATTATTGTCTGCCGATTCAACATTTATGTCAAAATCATTGATCCATTCCGACTTCATCGTCTCAAAAGCATCCAATTCCATGTTTCCTACCGCGATCTGGCAGTAGTAAGGCTTGATGATCTCAATGTCCATGAGATGCTTTTCGTAGAATCTTCTATAGTCGAGGAATGATTTTGACACTATGTCTTGGAGATGCCGACCCTGCTGCTTCCCTTCAAACAAGGTACTGCTCATGGGGAATGAGGGATTTTGTTTCACATGAGTCCTTGAATCTTCCTGAAGCTGCTTGAACACCGAAAGAATCAAGTCCGGATGCTGACAGTACCTTGCGACCATCCCGATCGTACGATTGAAAACACCGGTATCAAGAAGACCCTCCGGAACAGGAAGCTCCTCAACGGCAACATGCATCCCATTCTCTTTCGCCGAGTTGACAAGATCCATCGCGAATCGGTCATCGGGAACCATGGTCATAGCGCATCGGCCTTGCAGAAAAAGAATCCTGCAACTGTATTCATTCAAACTCAGGAAATGTTCCGGAATGTATGCTTTCTTATGCAGAAGCCTGACAAATGCAAGATACTCTCGTGCATCATCTTCCACCTTGTCCATATGCATTGCGCCATCATCGATGTAGTATTCATTGCCTTCCAAGGGCGACAGCCCGAACAACCCGAGAAGGACTGCGAATCCGCTCTCCGCCGGACAGCCGTAGACGGCAAGAGGTGTGGCAGTCTGTTCGGAAAGCTTGGCCAACAACGCTTCAACGGACCCTTCGTCATATCGGATTCTTCCGATTCCGGCGCTATCAAGCATGCCACGATTCACGACCAACCTCGGTGTGATCGAAGATTCTCCCCCTTCGTCGAAAACAAACCCATACTGCTTTCCGCCCGTTCTTCCGAACTGAGGCTCAATCATCTCGAACTGACCTGTCAATTGCATTATTCTTGCATCATCGGAAAATGGAACCAGCCAATTGACGTAATCTGTGATCATCGCTCCTTCAAATGCTATATCGGCATTCTCCTTCAGATCTTTCATGTTCCGAATCTCATTGAGTTCGATCGCTACACCCTTGGCGTCTTCCAAGGCTTTCCTGTACGTATCGTTTCTTAACAGGTCGACTACCACGGATTCCTGCTCCATAGCGATCGTAAACACGATCTTCGGCCTATCATCATGTTCCTGAAAATCATCTGCGTGTGAACATGAGAATGCCGACAGGATGAATATCACCGCTGAAAATCCGACAAGAATCAAAAACGGTTTTGGCTTGTGCTTCAACATTCCGTTCATGTTTGATTCTCCCTTGAAAAGGGAACGCGTATCGTCACGACAGTCCCTTTACCGGCTGTGCTTGAAATTGAAACACCATATCGTTTGCCGAACTCCCTTCTGATTCTCTGGTGAACATTCCTCAAACCAATATGCTTGTCGTTGTCATCAGGAAGCTTATCCGCTGTAATCCTCTCCATAAGTGCCGAATGTTCCGTCTCCGTCATTCCGACCCCCCAGTCCGAAACTGACACCATTGCATCCCCCGCTTCAATACCTGTTTGGACTCTGATCACAACATCATCCAAGGTGTTCTCATAGCCATGGTTCACGGCATTCTCCACTATCGGCTGCAGCACCATGCGTGGAATGGCGGCATCTCCGACAGACGCTTCATCCACGATTTCAATTCGTATTCTGGAGTCGAACCTGATCCCGATGATCCGAGCATAGTTTTTAACACACGCGATCTCCGATTCGATCGTTCCCATGTGATTGCTGGAAGCGCTGTACCTGTATATCGATATCATAGGATCCAAAATGTCTGAAATCTCATCTGCGTTGTAGCCTTGGGCGATGCTTCGGATGCATTCGAGGGTATTATAGAGGAAGTGAGGGTTTATCTGAGCCTGGAGGGCAAGCAGCTGACTTTCCCTGTGAAGCAGGCGAAGCTCCCTCAGGTTCTCCCTCGTTCGCAGAATCAAGTCATTCCTTCTTTCCAGCTCATCAAGCAGCTGATTGATGCTGTCCGAAATCTCCGTAATCTCGAAACTCCGGCTTTTCTTGAGCCTGTACCCGTTGCCATGCGATTGTATGCTGTGGACATCGCCGATCAGACTGTTGATCGGATGACGAATCCTCTTGTTGATGAATTTGATTCCTCCTATCACGACCAGAAGGATTATCAGAAGAGCGCCCATCCCAAACAGAATCAGACTCCATGCCAGAGAATAGAGTGAGCTGACCGGTATGAAGACGATAAGAAAAAGTTCCGTGCCCTTGATTGGATTGACAAGAATCCTATAGTTTCTGTAGCTCACGACGGTATCCTGGTCATAAGCAATGCAGCAGGCAAAATCCGGTTCATGTATCTCAGCGTCTTCGACGGTGGAAGCGTATATCTGCAATGAGCCATTCTTATTGGAACCTATCATCTGTTGAATATCTTCCAAGGACTCGGAAAGAAGATTCTCCATCGGAATGGTTACATACATGGTGCCAACGGTCTGAGTCAGTCTCGTCTTGAAATACCGTTTTCTGATCGGTTTTGACAAGACAAGATGCATATCATCCCCTGAGCTGAAATAGCTTGTCTGAGGAAGAATCGTATTATACCTGTTGTACGTATCAAGAAAATCCTTGAACACGACATCATCCATGATATGGGATTCAAGCACTATGTCGGACTTTCTTGGAAGAATGACCATAGCATCGGCAACACTGGAGGTGCTCAGCGAACCGGCAAGAGAATCCTCGAGAGTCTTGTAATAAAGCATGTGCTCATAGGGATTTTCCGTGAACCATAGAGGCGAATTGCTTGCTTCATATACGATTGAATCGAGGTGTCTGATTGCTGATTCAATACTGAAGGAGATGGCCTTCTCGGCATCCTGAACCAATTGCTTGTAGTGCTCGAGAGATTTCGAGTAGTTGGCTTGAGCAAAATAGATGAAATAAAAAAGAGAGAGGCATACCGTGGCAAGATACAACAGCTGGATTCTTGTTGATATCAACTTCACGATCGAATAGCTGCCACTCCTGTTTTTCATTTCACCTGTTCTCCCTGTACTTTGAAGGGGCAAGACCCATGGACTTCTTGAAGACCTTCGAGAAGTGGAAATAATCCTCATACCCGCACAGCGCTCCTACATCCCCGATAGTGAGATCCGTCGTTTCAAGAAGCTTGCATGCATGAGCGATCCGCTTGTCCCTGATATAATCCGAGAAGTTCTTTCCCGTAACGCTTTTGAACTGCCTGCTCATGTGGGAGATGCTGATATTGAATCTCTCGGAAATCTGTTCCAATGTAATGGGAGTCGTGAAATTCTCATCAATGAATTGAATTGAAGCACGCACCAAGGCGGATGAATCCTGCACATTGCCATATTTCTCGTTTATCGCATTCTCCGTAAGCACGACGAGGCTTTCAAACATCGTCTCCACATTATGAAGCACGCTGTACATGGAAAGGCAATTGCCGAAAGGTCTTATCTCCTCGCCGAAGGATATGTCCCCTCCTTTTGCGCAGAATGCCGACAAGATATTGTTGTACATGTACGTCATCTCATCGAGCTGCGTGCAGTGCAGGATCGTCTGTTCCTTAAGCAAAGGTAGTAATGCTTTCACCCGTTTGTAGTTCTTTATCGTTATCGCTCTGATGATTTCGTCCAGATACTCCGGCATGTCCACATCCCCGGCTTCAAATTCCAGCAATTCGGAAGACCTGCCATGAAATCTGAGCGTGTAGTATGCTGTAAGCGCTTCTCGAATCCTAGCGAACAACATCTGGCTTCCGTCCGCGACACGGCTCAAGCCCGCTGCCGCATCCGGTTTCAGAGTCCTGACATCCGCCAGGATTCCTATGTAAAGGTCATCATAAATCTTGAACCAGATTCCGTCGAATTCCGGTTTGTATGATGTGAAACATATTCTGTATGGCTGGTTCAGATACGCTATTCCCTCAAACGCGCCCATTTCGGGCTGGATTCCTGTTGTAAGCGCCTGAAGAACCAGAGTTCTTACGGTCTTTTCAAGTTCCGTATGACGGGTCGTGTCCAGCGAATCTCTCAGCTTTTCGGCCAAAGCCAGCATCAGCTTTCTATTCAACGGCTTCAGGACGTACGAGAATGCTCCGTTCTCGACAGCCTGTTTTGCGTACTCGAACTCGGAATAAGCGGTAACAAGGACAAACAGTGATTTCAAATCCTCTTTTCTACAGCTTTCAAGAAGATCCAGCCCGGTCATCATCGGCATTTTGATATCTGCCAGGATAACATCCGGTTTGCTTTCAAGAATCGCCTCGTGTGCCTTCAGCGGGTTTGAGAATGTGCGGATCTCATCGAATCCGTATGCGTTCCAGTCAATGATATTTCGAATGCCTTTCAGAATGAGGGGTTCATCATCAATGATAAACAGCTTGTACATTGCAGAAACCTCCAGCACAACCGTTCGAAGCTACAAGCGGACAACGAAACAGAAAAACCTATCTGTCAACCTGATGTTCGATCCCCATAATCGACACCGGCCAGAATCCGATTTCCTCCGATTCTTGTCTGTATGGAGTCTTCTTACTCCTGCAAGAGACTAGACATGGGAACAATACCATCCGAAGCATCATAGGTTCAAGAGAATGCCGATTCATCCTTGAGAAGGGGTATGCTATACTTTTTGCATCACTTCTATTTCCTTGCAGAAAAAGCATATGGGCACAATGGATTGCTTGAGGCATGCTTCACATTATGCAAAGCGGTTCCGCAGGTTGCATATTTCCACGCCTGCTTTTATTCTATTTTCAAGCAGCTTTGGAGGTCATACATGATTGTCAGGAAACAGAGTCCGTTCGATTGGGGCTATACTGCCATCACCGAACTGGATGGCAGGCA